>JACQAW010000246.1 GCA_016194725.1 Deltaproteobacteria bacterium | reverse complement strand
TTTTTGAGCAGGCCTGTCTTCCCAAGGACCTGCTTCAAATATTGGTTGGCGATCCCTTGCGCGGAGCAGCCCTTGTAAAATCGGGCGTAGACAAGGTTTTTTTTACCGGAAGCGTTGGGACCGGAAAAAAGGTTATGGCCTCGGCCGCCGACAACCTTACCCCGATAGTTCTCGAGTTGGGCGGCAAGGATCCCATGATTGTACTATCGGATGCCAACCTCGACCATGCCTCCAGCGCTGCTCTCTGGGGTGCTTATTCCAACTCAGGACAAGCTTGCGCATCCGTCGAACGCATAATTATCCATGAGTCGATACACGATAAATTTGTCGACCTTCTTCGGAACAAAATTTCAGCACTCCGGCACGGAGGACATCAAGGTGTGGGCGACCTGGGCGTAGCCACCTATGAAAAACAAAAAGCAATCTATGCAGACCAGCTTGCCGAACTGAACGCGGAAAATTCCAAGATAATCGTTGGCGGCAAATTTACCCCCGACCGGAGTTATTTGGAGCCGACATTGATCATCAATCCGCCGAATGTCGATGGCTACCCACTCGAAAGGACAAAAATATACCGCGAAGAAACCTTCGGACCCGTGGTTGCGGTTACCAAATTCAAAACTGTTACAGAAGCCATTCAAAAGGCGAACGATACGAAATATGGGTTGCTTGCCAGCGTATTTTCTTCAGATTTGGCCTTGGCTGAGCAAGTTGCCCAACACATTCATGCCGGCAGTGTGCTGATTAATGAAGTTCTTTACACTCACGGCCTCGCCGAAACCCCCTGGGGTGGCGTGAAGGACAGCGGTTTTGGTCGGGTTCACTCCGACCTGGGCTTCCTTGAATTCGTAAACGTGCGCCACATTCACAAACCCCGCTGGTGGGTGCCCTCGTTCAAATCCCTTTGGTGGTTTCCGTACAGCGAACATCAGATGCAGGTTTTCCGGCATCTCATGGAATTCATGTTTCGTCGGTCGTTTTTACGCAAGGTCAAAGCACTGCCACACTTGCTCGTTGAGCTAGTGCATATGCTTAAAACAGAAAAGCGACTCTGAGCCCTATTTGAGCGGACGTTCTTTCACATGCTTGCGAATATAAGTCACGACACCCTCAATGCTGGCGCCCGGCGTAAAAATCATATCTACGCCAAGCTTTTTGAGCGGTTCAAAATCTTCGTCGGGAATAATCCCCCCTACGAGATACAAAACGTCGGTGGCACCCGCCCTTTTGATTCCTGAGATGATTTCCGGAACCAATGCGTTGTGGGCGCCCGACAGAATACTCAAACCGACGACATGCACGTCTTCTTCAATAGCCGCATTGACGATCATATCGGGAGTTTGATGTAATCCGGTGTAAATCACTTCGAAACCTGCATCACGCAGGGCCCTTGCTATGACCTTGGCACCACGATCATGCCCGTCCAAGCCGGGCTTGGCCACCAAAACGCGAATCTTCGTATTCCCTTCAGCGTGGCCCTTTTTCGCAGCTCCTGTTTTCGGCATTTTCAAATCTCCTTAAAACATTCCTGGATCACGATAGATACCGAACACTTTGCGCATTACATCGCAAATTTCCTGCACAGTACAGTATGCCTTAACGCACTCGAGAATGTGCGGCATCGTATTCTCGGTGCCCTCACAAGCCTTGCGCAGACCGTTTAGACTGGCTTCCACTTTTTTTGCGTCCCGCCGGGATTTGATCTGCTCAATTCGCTTGTTCTGACGATCTTCCGCGGTTCGGTCAATATAAAGCGTATCGATACCGCGCGATTTTTCGTCAACAGAATGTTTATTGATGCCCACCATCACCTTGTCCTGGGACTCAAGCTGCCGCTGAAAGTGGTAGGCAGCATTCGCGATTTCCGCCTGTGGGTATCCTTTGTCAATTGCGACCATCATGCCACCAAGCTCATCGATTTTGTGTATATAGGCATAGGCATCTGCCTCAACTTTATTGGTGAGCCACTCCACAAAATAACTGCCGCCCAATGGATCGACCATGTTCGCCACACCGGACTCTTCGGCGATGATTTGCTGGGTTCTAAGGGCAACCATTACCGCGCTTTCGGTTGGCAACGACAGCGTCTCATCCATCGAGTTGGTGTGCAGTGAATTTGTACCACCCAAAACCGCCGCCAGCCCCTGTATGGTCACACGGGCGATATTATTAAGCGGCTGCTGTGCGGTAAGCGAAACTCCCGCAGTCTGCGCGTGTGTTCTCAACATCCATGACTTGGGGTCTTTGGCCTTGAAGCGGTCGCGCATTATATGGGCCCACATGCGCCTTCCAGCACGAAACTTGGCGATCTCTTCAAAAAAGTCGTTGTGCACGTCCCAAAAATAGGAAAGTCGGGGCGCGAACTGATCCACATCCAGGCCGCGATCAACCCCAGCCTGAACATATGCAATCCCGTCGGCCAGAGTGAACGCCAACTCCTGCACGGCGGTCGCTCCGGCTTCGCGAATATGGTACCCGCTAATCGAAATGGTGTTCCAATTGGGCAGGCTTTTGGTGCAGTACTCCAGCGTATCTGCTACCAGGCGCATGCTTGGCTTGGGCGGATAGATCCATTCCTTCTGCGCGATATATTCTTTGAGAATATCATTCTGAAGGGTGCCTTTGATTTTCTCTTTGGGCACTCCACGGGCCTCAGCCACGGCGACATACATCGCGAGCAGAATAGGCGCCGGCGAGTTGATGGTCATGCTCGTGGTTATTTCGCCAACCGGAATACCGTCAAAAAGAACTTCCATATCGGCCAATGTGGATACCGCGACGCCGCATTTGCCCACTTCGCCCTTGGACAGGGGGCTGTTGCTGTCGAGACCCATAAGCGTAGGCATGTCGAAAGCAACGCTCAAACCCTGTTGGCCCCGCTCCAGCAACATCTTGAATCTGGCATTGGTGTCTTCGGCGGTGCCAAAACCCGAAAACTGCCGCATGGTCCACATTCGGCCGCGATACATATTGGTGTGTACGCCACGGGTATAAGGAAATTCGCCCGGAAAACCGAGATCGCGAACGTAATCAAAGCCCTCTATTTCCTGAGGGGTGCACATCAATGGAACTTCCATATCGCTTAAGGTCGAGAATCTTTTCCTGGACGGCGGATGCTTTTTCTCATGTGCAGCCAGAACCTTCTTCCACCTGTCGTATTCAAAATTAAATTTCTGATCCATGACTTTCGCTCCTCAGTCCGCGAGCTCTGATGACCCAATCACGAGACGCTGAATCTCGGAGGTGCCCTCGTAAATTTCTGTAATCTTTGCATCCCTGAAATGCCGTTCCACCGGATATTCCTTGATGTAACCATAACCACCGTGAACCTGTATTGCCTTGGTAGTCAGCCACATGGCCATTTCCGAAGCATATAGCTTCGCCATTGCCGCTTCACGAGAATACCGTTCTCCGGAATCCCGCTTTACAGCCGCGCGCCAGGTGAGCAGCCGGGCAGCGTCGAGCCGGGTGGCCATATCAGCTATATGCCATTGGATTCCCTGGAGCTTCGCTATCGGGGCCCCAAAGGCCTCACGTTCGCGTGCAAATTTTTTGGCCGCCTCGTGCGCTGCCGCGGCAATACCTAGGGCCTGGGCCGCGATGCCCACTCGCCCGCCATCAAGCGTGGATAGCGCGATCCTGAAGCCCTGTCCCTCGACCCCGATCAAGTTTTCAACCGGTACCTTTACGTTGTCAAAATGCATCTGCGCAGTGCTGGACCCGCAAATACCCAGCTTATCTTCGAGCTTGCCGACAGAATAACCCGGCATTCCCTTTTCAAGAATAAATGCGCAGACCGCCTTGTGCCCTTTAGTCATATCAAGCGTGGCGAAAAGCACGCAGGTATCGGCCTCGCGGCCATTGGTAATGAAGTTTTTAGAGCCGTTGATGATGTAATGATCGCCTTCGCGCCGGGCGACCGTTCTAAGACTGGCGGCATCGCTGCCACTGGACGGCTCCGAGAGCGCAAAGCATCCGAGTTTCTCGCCTTTTGCGAGCGACGTCAGGTATTTTTTCTTCTGCGCCTCACTGCCGTAAGAAACTATCGGCGAACAAACCAATGAGTTATTCACGGACATGATTACGCTGGTGGAGGCACAGCCAGCCGCGATTTCCTCCATCGCAATAACGTACGAAAGAGTGTCCATCCCCGCTCCTCCGTACTGCTCAGGAATCATCATTCCCATAAAGCCCATCGAACCCAGCTGGGCGATGATTTCGGTGGGAAAACGGCCATTCGCGTCTATCTCTTTGGCCTTGGGCGCGATTTCCTTGCGGGCGAACTCGCGCGCGGCTTCGCGTATCAACTTATGCTCGTCATCCAACAAAAAAATATCCACGTTGCTCCCCTATTCGCCCTTGAACTGGGCCTTGCGCTTCTCGAGAAACGCCTTCGTGCCCTCGCGCTGATCGAAGGTTGTAAAAACTGTCGAAAAGGCCCTGGCCTCAAGATCAAGTTTTGCGGCAAGCACGGCCTCGCTTCTTACCTTTGTCATAACAGCTTTTACCTTGCGCACAGCTTGTGGTGAATTCGACCCGATTGACTCCGCAACCACCAGAGCCTCATCCAGCAGTCTGGCCGGCTCGACCACGCGATTCACAAGACCGATGCGAAGCGCCTCGATGGCATCGACGCGGCGGCCAGTATATATTAGTTCACGCGCAAGTGGCCAGCCCACGAAATCGGCCAGCCTGACCGCGCCACCAAAGCCGGTAATGAGGCCCAGGCTGACCTCGGGTTGCCCGAACACAGCCGTAGTGGAAGCCAGGATAAAATCGCAGCTGATCGCGATTTCGCAACCACCGCCCAGCGCATAGCCGTTAACCGCCGCAATCACCGGAACATTCAAACACTCGAGCTTCTGAGTTACCGTCTGGCCCAGGCGCGCAAACTCCAGGGCCAGAATCTGGGACATACCCGACATTTCGGCGATATCGGCACCCGCGATAAAAGCCTTTTCACCCGCACCGGTAAGCACGACGGCGCGAATATCTTTTCGCCGGTTCAGCTCATCAAGAATCCCTGAAAATTCCTTGAGAACCTTGCCATTCAGCGCGTTGAGCGCCTTGGGGCGATTGATCCGGAGAATCACGGTCGTCCCCTGTTCTTCGAGATCGAAGTTTTCAAACAGCATATTTGTAAAACCCCTGCCCGGCTTTCTTTCCCAGCAACCCGGCCGCGACATACTGCTTCAATAGCGGACATGGGCGGTATTTCGGGTCACCCAAGCCCTCGTGCATGACGTTAAGAATTGCCATACAGGTATCCAAACCGATGAAATCCGCGAGCGCCAGCGGACCCATGGGCTGATTCGTGCCAAGCTTCATGGCGTTGTCGATATCCTGCGCCGAGGCCAGGCCTTCAAAGAGCGCGTAGCAGGCTTCGTTAATCATGGGCATCAGTACGCGATTAACGACAAATCCAGGAAAATCCTTGGACTCAATGCAATCCTTGCCCATCTTTTCACCGACTGAACGCACGGCTTGAAAGGTTGCGCCGGAAGTACGCAGGCCCCTTATCACCTCAACAAGTTTCATCAGCGGAACGGGATTCATGAAGTGCATTCCAACCACCCTGTCCGGACGCCGGGTTTGCGCTGCAATCACGGTAATTGAAATCGACGAGGTGTTGGTGGACAGGATGACCTCATCGCGGCAAATGGAGTCCAACTTGCGAAAAATATCGTACTTCAGCTGCGGGTTTTCCGACGCGGCTTCAATTACCAAATCGGCCCTGGAAAGGTCTTCCAGATGTTGTGTCGTCTGAATTCGCTGTTTCGCGCTATTGACATCGGCAGCGCTCAGCTTTCCCTTTTCGCACAACTTCAACAGGCTCTGTTCAATGCGGCTTTTCGCTTTGGTCAATCCGTCGGGTGAAACATCTTGAAGCACGACCTCGATACCGGCCGTCGCGGCAACTTGCGCGATACCGGAACCCATCTGTCCGGCGCCCACTACACCTATCGTAGAAATTCCCATGGCTGCTCCCGTTTTTATAAAAAGCACTGCAATTCTAAGGGTATCGCGACTGTAACGCCCCACCCCCTCAAATTCAAGCTATTTGCCGATGCAGAATTCGCTGAAGATCTTTGCCAGTACCGTATCTGGGGTTGTTTCGCCGACCAGATCCGACAACGCCCGCACCGATGTCCCCAGCGCCGCCGATATGAGTTCGGGCTGAGCCAGACCAACCGTATTCAGGAGTTGTTCTACCTGTGCCAGCGAGCCGCGCGACGCTACAAGCATTTGAAGCTGAAACTCCGTGGGCAGAAAACTTTCAATTCCGGACCCAAACTGGGCATCGAGCATCGCGCGAATTGCATTCATCAGCGCATCAATCCCAACGCCTCGCGCGGCACTGACCGGAATTACCGTAGCCTCACTGGAGATGCCTGCTATCTTAACGTATTCATCGCTCATGGCGGGGCTTAGCAGATCGCACTTGTTTAACGCGACGATGATGTTTTGACGTAAACTCCGGGCAACGGGCTCGAGGGGCCGGGTCCCATCGACCACAAGTATTACGGCATCAGAATCCGCTGCCAGATCACGGGCCCGGGAAATGCCTTCTTTTTCAATGTCGCCAATACCCGTCCGTAGCCCCGCAGTATCGGCAAGCCGAATAAAATAAGGCCCAAGTCGAAGTTCTTCGGTTATAATATCGCGGGTGGTTCCTGCCTCGGGCGAAACGATCGCGCGATCCTCGGCCAGCAATGCGTTGAACAATGTCGACTTACCCGCGTTTGGAGCACCGACCAATGTTACCGACAACCCCCGAGCAATTCGCTGTGCCGCGCGCATCTGAGTCAAGAGCCGTTCCATCGCAGTTGCCAAGCCCGAAATTTCATCCTTCATGGCTTGCAGCGAGATTATTTCAACGTCCTGGTCGATGAAATCTATGGAGAGCTCCGATTGCGCCAATAGATGCCTGAGCTTGGCGGCAAGAGCCTCAAATTCCTGACAGCGCGATTTCCCAAGATTTCGTCGCGCCGCCTGGACTTCGAATAAGCTTTGAGCAGAAATGAGCTGCCCAACGGCCTCCGCGCCCGCAAGACTGAGTTTACCATTTCTTACAGCTCGAAACGAAAACTCCCCCGGAAGCGCCATGCGGCACTTTTCGGTGGAAATGAGAAGCTGCAACACGCGTTGAAGCAGAAAACGGCCGCCGTGCAGCTGAAGCTCGACAACTTCTTCGCCGGTATACGATTGCCCCTGACTAAAAAAAACCGCCAGCCCGTCATCGAGAATGCCATTTTTTTCAGGTTCAATAATCTCGATACGCTGCAGATATCTGGGCCGTGGATTCTCAAACCCGGCACAAACCTGCCTTGCGGCTTCGGCCGAACGCGATCAGGAAAGACGAATAACGCCAACGCCTGCATCACCAGCCAGACTGGTGGCGATAGCTACGATGGTGTCGTTTGAAAAATAATTCCCTGCCACAAGCTGTTCAGGCTGGTGCCGACGCTCCAACGCTAATCGTCTTGTTAATCACTACCTGCTGCAGAACGCTGACGACGCTGTTAACAAGCATGTATAGGGTGAGACCCGAAGGCAGCCAAAGCATCATGAAGCCGAAAACAACCGGCATCATCATCATCATGCGTTGCTGGGCCGGGTCTGCCGCAGTACTCGGAGTCATTTTTTGCTGCACAAACATCATTAATACCAGCAGCGCGGGCGTGACATAAAACGGGTCTTTGGCAGAGAGGTCGTGAATCCATCCGAAAAAAGGCTGTCCATACAGATCGATGGCTCCATAAAGAACGTTATAGAGCGCTACGAAGATTGGCATCTGAATGAACATGGGCAAACACCCGCTCATGGGGTTATAGCCGTTGGCCTTCATCAGCTGCAGCATTTCCTTGTTCAGCTTTTCCTTGTCGTCCTTATGTTTCTCGCGCAGCCGCGTAAGCTGGGGTTGAATTCTTTGCATCTGCTTCATGCTCTTCATCGACTTCAAGGTCAGTGGATAAGTGAGGAGCTTGACGAGTACTGTGAGCAAAATAATCGCTAACCCAAAATTGTGCAGGTACTTATAAAACCATTTTAACGCGGTCAGCATGGGGTATGCAAAAACCGTGAACCAGCCGAAATCGACCGCAGAATCCAGGTGGCCACCGGCCTGCTTCAAAAGATCAATATCCTTTGGCCCATAATAGAGACGCACCGGAATTTGCGCCGTGTTATTGGCTACCGGATAGAAAAAGCCGGCGTCCACGTCACCATTTTCCGCCGGCCAGGCCTGAAATACAGGCTGAATGCTTTCATTTCGGTTTGAAATGGCATTCAGAAAATACCGTGAAGCAAAACCAAACCACTTACCCTGCGGTTCTTCCTTACGCTCGTCCAAGTCACCGACCGTCCAGTTCTTCTGGCCTCCGGTGCGATTCAGAAAAATCTGTCGCCGTTCGTTTTCGAGCTGGTCCTTAGGAAGCGTCTTGATGGCCTCAAGTCCTACAGACAGAAAGCTTGGCCCGGGCTTTTTGAAGGTAACCGCGGTGTCGCTGTCGAGCGAGAAAATGGCCGGCTCAAGCGTGTAGGTTCTGCGGACACTAACCTTGTCATCTTCATATGAGAGCACCAGGTTCTTTGTGTCCGATTTCTGCACGGAATAAACCACGCCTGCCAGATAGGTCCAGTCTGGCGACGGCGAGTTGAGCTGCAACTGATCGGGCCCCCCCACCAGGCGGCTGATGCGATCGGCTTTGGTTCCGCGATAGTCCGCAAGATTGAAGTTCGTGACAACCCCGCCCTTGGTTGAAATCGTGGCGCTGTAGTCGGCATTACCAAGAGTGATTGTTTGCGGGCCTGATATCGTCGCATTGGCTTTTCCCGGACGGGACGTCTTTTTATCCGCGCTGGTGCTGCCCATTGCGTTCCCGCTCGCAGCGGTCTCGGTTCCCGCCGGTGCGCTCTGCTGCTGCAGGGCCTGCTGTTGCATATAGGCCTGCTGGCGCTCCGTGTACGGCTTCAGGTACAGCTGGTTCCAAAGCATGAAAATGCCCGCGCACAGTGAAACCGCTAAAAAAACTTTCTTATCCATGTCCGCTCCATCTGCTGCACGAAAGTATGCGTTTGACTCCGAGAGCCGTGCCTTTCAGCACACCGTGCTCAAGCAACGCCCTTTCCATATAATTGCTACAAGACTCTTCAAAACGGCAATGAACATCAAATGCTGTCTGTATTGCCGGCGAGATCAATAACCGATAAATATAAAATAAGGGCTTAAACAACCGCATCACCGTTCAGGCAACCCATTCGCGCAAATGCCGCTTCAATGCATCTGGATAAT
>JACQAW010000245.1 GCA_016194725.1 Deltaproteobacteria bacterium | reverse complement strand
GGCTTTCAACCGCCGCATAGGCCTCGCCCTTTGGCGCTTTGAATAGGCGGGGCAGGGGGGTGCTGAACGCGCCCTCGGGCAAAGCATCGAGGGCCTGCTTGATGATCGACACGGCCTGGTCTATTTCCCGCATTCGAACAATGTAACGGTCAAAAGCGTCGCCCATGGTGCCCACTTCGCCGTTACCGGTGGGCACGGTGAAATCGAATTTCTGGTAACCGCAGTAAGCGGCATTTTTACGCACGTCATACTTCATGCCCGCCGCACGCAGCGTCGGCCCGGTAAGTCCGCAGTCGATTGCCATGGCCTGAGTTACGACGCCAACTCTTGCCAGCCGGCCCATGAAGATGCGGTTGTTCGAAAGCAGGTCGTGGTATTCCTTCAGCTTGGGCAGGAGATACTCGACAAACTCGTACGTTTTTTCGATGAAGCCCTCGGTCACATCAGCGGCCACGCCACCAATGCGCACATAGCTATAAGTCAGCCGCGCACCGCAAAGCATCTCGAAAAGATTATTGATCTTTTCACGGTCTCGAAGCGCATAAAGCAGCACCGTACCCGCGCCAAGGTTATTGGCCAGATGGCCCAGTGCCAGCAAATGGCTGGCGATACGGTTCAGCTCGCCGGCCAGCACGCGAATGCTGCTGGCACGCGCCGGAACGGCAATGCCTGAAAGCGACTCTACTGCCAACGCATAAGCCAGGTTGCAGTGAATCGCCGAAAGATAATCAACGCGGTCGGTATAAGGCATGAAGCCCGTCCACGACATGCGCTCGGCGACTTTTTCGATTCCCCGATGCAGATATCCCATGTCCGGCTCGCTCGAAACCACCATCTCGCCGTCCGTTTCGATCTTGATCCTGAATGGGCCAATGGCCGCCGAGTGATGCGGGCCGACGTTGAAGGTCATCGTCTGCGATTCACTCATGGCCTTGCATGCTCCTTGCGCAATGGCGGACGCCGATGCTCGACGTCGTGATACTCTTCCGGAAACACATAATCCTTGCGCAACGGATGACCTTGCCAATCTTCGGGCAAAAGCAGGTGGCGTGGTGCCGGGTGCCCCTCGAACGTGATGCCGAGCATTTCGGCGGCCTCGAGCTCGTAGGCCGCGGCCGCACGCCAGAATCCGGTTACCGACGAAAGCTTCGAGCCGTGTCGGCCAATGGAAACCTTGACGTTTAGCCGGTGCGAAAAGGCCGTCGAAAAAAGCTGGTATACGACCAGCATCTCCTCGCCCGTGTCCACGCCCGAAAGACATTCCAGAAAATCAAACCGCATCATGGAGTCGTGCACGCAGAAGCTGATGACTGCCTTTAGAGCATCGGCCTGAATCAGTACGTAGGGAAACAGCCCTTCGTCGGCCGCCGAGATGACTCCGTCTTTGAACGTCTGCTCGATGCGATGGACCAGCTCACGGGTTTCCATCTTTACCTCTCACTACCGAAAGCTCGTCACGCACCAGCACGCGTTGCCCGGCGATTCGGCGTTGCAGGGTCAAAAGGCCATGCAACAGCGCTTCAGGACGCGGCGGGCACCCAGGAACGAAAACGTCCACCGGAATCAGCTTGTCCACGCCGCTGACCGACGAATAGGAATATTCCCAGCTGAACATGCCACCGCAGTTCGAACAGCTGCCCATCGACAGCACATAGCGAGGATGCGGCATCTGCTCGTACAGCTGGCGAATTCGCGATGCCATCTTGTAGGTGATCGTGCCGGCCACGATCATCAAGTCGGCGTGGCGGGGTGAAACCTGGGCAACCGCGCCGAAACGCTCGATATCGAAACGCCCGCCCGCCACCTGCAGCATCTCGACGCCACAGCACGCCAGGTCCATCGTCAGATAGGAAATCGAATTTTCGCGGGCCCAGTTGATGGCCTTGTCGAGCTGCGAAAAGACGACGTATTCAGGAAAGGCGTTCTCTAGAATTCCCATGCTCTTCCTTGTCTCTAATCCAGCTCAGGTCGCCCTTCATCCATGCGTAGGCGAGTGCAACTGAAAGCGTTCCCAGAAAAATACCGACCGAGGCCAGTGCCGCGGCTCCGCGACCTTCTTCGAGCCATTGGCGAAAGCTCGCCACCGCCGGGTAAAGCAAAAGCACGCCAAGAAAAAACATCGTCGCTGCGGCCAAAAGAATCTGGTAGCGGGCCGAAATTCTGATCCACGGCGTTTCGGTTGACCGTTCGCCCGAACTGAAGCCACCGCGCGCGGCCTCGGTTGGACGATTTGGGCGCACAAGCCTGCTCAACGCGAGCAGCGCAACGAAAAACCCCATGGCCCACAGTCCGGCAAGTAGATTAGGTACGTGTTTTTCCAAGCCTAATGTGTCCTTTATAGATTCAAATGAATAAACTATATTGCGCCTATATAAATGTCTACCCTTCTTGGTCAGGAAATCATTGATCGTCTGGTTCCGGCGACTCAAAAAATCGAGCTCAGCGGCCTTCATCCGGCAGCGCGCGCCTACGTGATTGCCGATTTACTTGTTCGCGGCAATAGACGCATCGCGCTGGTTTGCAAAGATTCCGACGAGGCGACTCGAATGCATCAGGATGTGAAGACGTTCCTGTCGCTCCTCGGACGGCCCGACTTGGCCGCAACTTTCGATTTTTTTCCGGGATGGGAGCATTCGCCGTACCATGCGTTCAATCCCTCTATAAAAGCGCGGATCAGGCGCCTGCGAACGTTGCAGCGAGTTCGAGCCGATCAGGTTTGCGGGCTGGTCACCGACGTCGAGGCGCTTGCACAGCGTTGCCCGTCTATCATGTCTTTGAACCAGCGCACGTTCGCCCTGCGGCCGGGCGACACCGTCTCGCGAGAGCAGCTGGTCGCAAAGCTCGAGCTTGCCGGCTATACGCGAAACGATCCCGTGGAAGACCCGGGCAGCTATACGCTCCGTGGCAGCCTTTGCGATGTTTTCACCTCGGCGGGCCGGCGGCCCTTTCGACTCGATTTTTTCGACGACCAGCTTGAAACGATACGTACCTACGATCCTGTTTCACAGCGCAGCGATGCCGACACGTATCCGGGCGTTACAGTAGTGCCGGTAACGGAGTGGGGCTTCACGCCAGCCTCGATCACGACGGCCAAGCGGGCGATAAAATCGTTCTGCGACGATTTCGGCGTGCCCAAGCAGTCTCGCGACCTTTTTTGCGAAAAACTCGACGCGGGAATTCGCGATCCCGCTCTCGATTACCTGGCGCCTTTCTTCACTGCCGAAACGGGCGCTTGGCTTTCCGATTTCCTGAACGAAGGGTGGTGGGTCGCCGCCAGTGACTCGCTGGGCATTGAAAGCTCGTATGACGAGCTGCTGTGCTCGCTCAAGACCGGATTTGAGCAGGCGCTGGCCAATGGAAAAATCGCGGCGCCGTGGCAGAGCCTTTACGTCGGCCCTGAGCTCTTCAACGCGGCGCTGGCAAAGTGCGTATCCCTGCAGATGGACGACGTCATGCTGGGCGTGCCTGCGGAAGACCTGCGTATGGAAGATGAAGAGGGGGGTGCGCCGGCCGAGGAAAGGTGGACGGGCAAGCTTCGCGTCAAGGTGATTCGAAACGTCGATCTGTATCCCACTGACGGACATAAAGTTTCCTTCGACGCCATTCAAAAGCGGGCGCGCATCTGGGCCGACCGCGGCTATGTCAGGCTTTTCATCGCTTCAACCGTAAGCCAGGCCGAGCGGCTGCGTTTTTTGCTGTCCCAAAAAGACATCGCCTGCCACGTCGTCGAAAAGGTCGACTGGCAAAACATCACCTCGATCCAGATCACCGAAGGCGCGCTCAGCTCTGGTTTTCGCCTTCCCAAAAATCGGCTGGCCATCGTCACCGACTCGGAAATTTTCGGGCCCAAAAAGCCGCGCGCCACAGCAGCCAAGGGCGCGTCACCGGAAGTTGGCATGGGAAGCTTTGTTCCGTCGCTTGAAGACCTGAACTCAGACGACCTCATCGTACACCATCATCATGGGATCGGCCGCTACCGCGGCTTAACGAAGCTCGAGCTCGATCGCGTGCAGCAGGACTTTTTGCTCATCGAATATGCGGGGGCCGACAAGCTATATTTGCCGGTCTACCGGCTCGACCAAGTCCAGCGCTATGTCGGGGCGCATGAGGGCATCAGCCTCGACAAGCTGGGCAGCAACCACTTCGAGAAAACCAAAGAGAAGGTCAAAGCCGAGCTTCAAGACCTGGCCAATCAGCTGCTCAGCCTTTATGCAAAACGCGCCTCACGCGAGGGCTTTTCGTTTTCGCCTGCCGATGAAAGCTATCGCGAGTTCGAAGCAAAATTTCCGTACGCCGAAACGCCCGATCAGCTGCGCGC
>JACQAW010000279.1 GCA_016194725.1 Deltaproteobacteria bacterium | reverse complement strand
CGAGCTTGCACCCGCCGCTTTCAGGCGTTCCATCGTTTCCCAGAAAATATTCTCGCGGGCCACGGCGTGAATCGCGATTTTTTCGCCATCGTCGCCCAGCGGAATGATGCTGGGCGATTCCATGCCGGGCAGAATACCTTTGATTGTCTCGAGGGCATTTCGCGGGGCGTTCATCATAATATATTTGTTCTGCGAGGCCTTGATGACGCCTTCGATTCTTGCCAGCAGGCGGGCGGCCGACTTTTCCTGCGACGCCGGCAAGGCACCCACGGCGCGCACCAGCACCGCTTCGCTTTTCAAAAGTACTTCAACTTCGCGCAGGCCGTTTGAACGCAACGTTTCGCCCGAGGACACCAGATCGCAGATGAAATCGGCAATCTTAACCGTAGGCGCAATTTCCACCGAGCCCGTCAGGGGAATGATTTCGGCGGTGATCTTCTGCGCATCCAGATACTGTTTCAAGATACCGGCATACGAGGTCGCGATGCGTTTACCTGACAGCGAAGAAGGGCTCTGGTAATCAAACTCCTTGGGTACGGCCAGCGACAGGCGGCAGGTGCCAAACCCGAGTTTGCGCAAGACCTTTACGCCATCCGAGGCGCTCGGCGATTTGAGCAGCAGCTTTTCCTGAAGCACGTTCTGCCCGACAATCCCCAGATCGCAAATTCCATCGTGAACATATTCCGGAATGTCGTCGTCGCGAACCAACATGAGATCCAGCGGAAAGTTTTCGCAGGGGGCGAGCAGCACGTCTTTGCGCATCTCGAAACTCAGTCCGCACCGGGCCAAAAGCCCGAGCGATTTGTCGTTCAGGCGACCTGATTTTTGCAGCGCGATTCTTAGCCTTTGGCGAGTGCTCATTTTTCGATTCCCTGCCTGGAGTTGAGACTAGCAGTTCTCTTTAAAATTTTCGCGAGCATTTCGGGGTTTGGCGGACCGACCGCTAGCCATGCCAGCCGACCGATCTAGTCAGACATGGACCACACAGGAGCGAAGCTTCCGTCACTGGCCATACATGGACTTTGGATTTCGCCCTCTGTTTTTGGCAAATCCAAATTCCAAAATAAGGCCAGTCACCTACTACTACCCGGAGCCGGCTGAAGGTCACAGGTTACAGTTACGGGTACCGGCTGTGTTCCAAAACACGACGACTGTAGATATTATTCTAGCGTTCCGTGCAGCTCCCAATCCCAGCCACCCCTAGTGATCCCCCTAGATCACCGCCAGCCCTTTCCGCCACGATCCCCGACACTTCACGCCGCAAATTCGCTCCGCCCCGGGAAGCTGCGGTGGCATAGCCTTCGCAACTATCCCAAGGCACTGGAGCATTTTTTCCATGAAAAGCTGGATAGCCTTGTTGATTTTCATCCTCGCCCCGTTTGCCGATGCCGGCGAAGCCCCCAAGCCTTTTTCCGCGGATCCCTACGAACGAATTGGAGCTACCCGCACGATGACCGAACAGGAGTTGCGCCATGCCTATCTTGTCGCGCTCAACCGCTTCGATCCGGGTTTGACCGGTCCGGCCAACGAAGAGGCTCATGCAAGAATTCTCGAGGCGGGTCACATGCTTTTTTCCCGCACGCCCGAGGCGTCAAACGACAATGCTCCTCAAACCGATGTCGTTGATCTGGCCGCGCGCCGGATGCAAAAACTTTACGCCCCCTTTGTCGAAGCACTGCAAGCCATGCGCGATCATGCGCCGCCGGTTGATCATTCCGACTGGCATCGCACCGATGCCGAGCTGGCGCTGAAGAGCCGGCTCGAGGACCTGGCAGGCTCGCGCGGCCCCATAAAATTTGTCGAAATTCGCAAGACGTTTGACGACTTCGACCAGCTCCGCAGCCGGGTCTCACGCACCTTCGCGCTCCTCAACGCCGCTGACAAAGCCACTGTCATTGAAAAAGTACTGCGCGATTTTCTAGAGCGCGCGCAGGGCAAAGTAAAAACCAAAGACGTCATCTCAGTGGCGGCGCACATCAGCACCCCGTCGGTTCTTGATGCACTTTTCACCCACGCCCTCGGTCACGCTTCGGGCAAGGGCCAGATTTACGATCTGCTTGCCGCTTCGCCGCTCAGCGAGGCGCTCTATATTCAAGCGCTGGGCAGCGTGTATACCCTGTCCAAAGGACACATTGAAGAGTCCCGCTTTCTGGAAACTTTTCTGCGCAGCCGTATCTTGAATCGTCTCAAAACCAGCTACGACCGCGCCGAAACCTTGCAGGCCCTCGAGCCCTTTCTGACTCTGAGCGCCGATCAGCGCTTGGTCGCGGCTTTGTCTGACATCGCGCATGCGGAATGGCTCCCTGCCGATACAACCGGCGCCGCATTCAATGTCCTGCGCCGCTGGCAGTTCACCGGCCTGGGGCGCGAGCGCTCGCTCGAAACCCCGCTCGAGGTTGCGCTCGGGCCAAAAACGCCATCAGCCGGCAAGCCGCTGCGGGTGTGCATGGCGCTGCTGCTGGGCGGGCAGCCCGGGCCCTAGACAGTTCCCATTTTCATGACGGTCTCCTTGACCGCGTCATCGCGCAGGCGCCACAGTTTGCCGTCGAACAGAAAATGCAGGTACGACTCGCAGTTCACATACGCCATGAACACCCCGCGAATCCCGATCAGGGGCTTGAGCACGAGGTAGATGCAGAGCACCGCCCCTATGACGACCGGATTGAGGATCAGCGGATTTCTGATCCAAGCCGGAACACCGGGCTTGCGGCGGCCATAGATATTCACGAACGCGATGTACTCAAAAGCGTGGCTTGCGGCCAGCGCGATGAAACCCAGGATGATGGAATACGCAAAGCAGGCGCACACCAGTGCCGTGGCGGCGGCATAGATGAGCTTGGGAACACTGGCGCGGCTGAAGTTGCGATATTCCTGGACGATCCAGCACGCCGTTACGGTCACGACCCAGACCAGAGCCGGGTAAAACAGGGACCTCAGCGCGTGAATCAAGGGCATGTAACGCGCGAGATAAAAGGCATTGCGCGACGCCATACGCATGTAAAATACGCTGTCATCGTACTTGGAAACGAGCATCAGAAAGCCGCAAACGAGCCACGATAGAATAAGCGTCTTTTCAAGCCGGGCGCTGCCGTAGCACAGGCGCACGCCATAGGCCCGCAGAAACCCGTACTTCTGCAAAAACACGTGAAACACGTTCCAGAGCCCGTTGGGCATCGTGATCGCCAGGAGTGCGATGCGGGAATACTCGCCATACGGCGCCGGAATCTTTTCGTAGAAAGCGAAGGGAAACAACAACGCGAAAAACACCACTGGCGCCCACGTATAAAGCGGGCGGTTGCGCGCAAACTCACTCCTGTCACAGTAGACGAATACAAAAGTATAATTGCGGTGGATACTGAGCAGCAGCAGCATGCTCACCGTGAGCTCGCGCGTCCAGGCCGAACATTGACTGATATTGACGTAGTCGCAGGTGAGCCGATCCACGTAATGTCCCAGCCAGAAATACATCAGACATGGCCAGACCCAGGCAAAGTCGAAATACATCAGATCGACCAGCGGGCTGTGAATCCAGGCTAAGGGAATTTTATTTTGCGAAGTCGTCACCTGTTTTCAGGGTACTGTATTTTTCTGCAGATGGCCTATCAAGAACTTGCCGAAGTCAGTGGGATTGAGGGTCATGCCCAAGCCCCCGTTGGTGTTGGTGGAGTTCATATCCCAGGTCATGCCCGGCGCTTGGCCGATCAGGTTGGGTGAGCAATATTGGTGAAACGTCCATGCCAGATGGGGCACTCCGGCCGCGTCGGCCCTGTCGACCAGGGTTTGCATGTCGACAACGGTGGCCTGACTCCATTGGTCGTTGACAGGGCCGTATTCCCCGATGAGCAGCGGCAACGTGCTGGACGGCGCGAGCATGCCGGCAAAATCGCCCGGCGAGTTGTAGATATGAGTTTCGTAGGCCACGTTCACCCCGCCTTCGCTGGTGATGGGATGGCTCTGGTAATAGGTCACGTCGCGAGCCCAGTCGCGGGTGCCTTGCACCGTGACGATGTGGCGATTGGGGCCAAGCGCATTTTCAGCGTCGCGCACGGCCTGCACGGCCGAGTTCATGCGTACCCAAACCTGAGAATCTTGCGCTCCGTCGAAGTTGTTGATGGGCTCGTTGCTCACGCCGAACATGACATAGCTGTACGAGTAGAAATCGGTGGCCAGCTGACCCAAGATTTGGTTGGTCGCGGTGGTGGGCCAGCCATTGGCATCCAGCGAAGGATCGAGCCAGATGCTGACGAGCACGTAAACGTGGGGATGCGTGCCGATGTGGTCAATGATCTGTTTGATCAGCCAACGATAGGTGGCGCTGTTCAGGTAGTTGTCTTGGGTGCGGCGCGATTCCAGGGTCAGGCGAACGAAGTTGGCGTTCCAGATGCCGGTCAGGGAGTCGACGCGACGGTTGACTTCGTTCAAGCCGGTAGCATTGTCGTCGAGCGGAGCACCGCTGGTACTGGTTCCCGAGCCACAAGATCTGGTGTCTTGCAAGTTTGCGCCGCGGCCAATCCAAAGCGAGCCGTTGGAAGTGACCAGATGGTTTTGGCGGGTGGAAAGCCAGCCGGTGGCGGAAACTGGAATCGCGGTTGGGGTTGGGGTCGGGGTTGG
>JACQAW010000278.1 GCA_016194725.1 Deltaproteobacteria bacterium | reverse complement strand
TTTCCCGTCGGCGTCGATCACGGCCGCCGTGTTGTAGTACACGCCGCTCATCTCGCGCTCATAGATAGGTACCACGATGACCATCTTGTGCTTGCGCGCCAGGTCCTGCATCACCTTGGTGGTATGGCCGTTCGGAATTTCCTCGGTCAGTCCGTACCATTTGATGTCCTGCGAGGGGCAGAAGTAAGGGCCGTTAAAAACCTCCTGAAAGCAGAGAATCTGCACGTTCTGCTTGGCGGCCTGTTCGATGTACGGCATGTGCGCGTCGATCATCGCGTCGCGAATTTTTTCGCACGACTGACTCGTGTCGATACAGTTGGCGACCTGAATGACGCCGGCTTTTACAATGCGAGACATGTTTTGAGCTCCTAGTAGATGTTCGTTTTACGAACGACAGTATTGTAATCGATGTACATCGTTTTGATTTCGCAGAAAAACTGAGGCCCTGTGGCGCCCATTTCGCGGCCGCCCATGCCCGTGGCCTTCACGCCGCCAAACGGCGCCTGCGCCTCGCCCCCGACTGTGGGCGAGTTCACGTGCAGCATTCCCGTCTCGATGCGGTCGGCGTACTGCATGATGCGCTTGATGTCGTTGGTGTAGATCGACGAGGTCAAACCGTATTCGACGCTATTGCCCACTTCGATGGCCTGCTCGAAGTTGTCGACTGGAATGACCGCAAGCACCGGTCCGAAAACTTCCTCGCGGGCCAGCTTCATTTCAGGTCGAACGTCGTCAAAAACCGTAGGCGTGATGAAATGTCCACCGCCCGGCGCAGTGCAAGGTTCGCCGCCACAGACCAGCTTTGCGCCTTCGGCCTTGCCGTCATCGATGGCCTTGAGTACCGACTTGTATTGTTTGATGTCGACCACGGGGCCCATCGCGGTGGGGTTGGTGATGCCATCGCCCACTTTAATCTGCCTTACGCCGGCCAAAAGCTTTTCGGTGAACTCCTTGTGCACCGAGCGTTCGATGATCACGCGCGAGGTAGCCGTGCAGCGCTGGCCCGTGCTGCCAAAGGCGCCCATGATCGTGGCTTCGACGGCCTGATCGATATTGGCGTCGGCGCACACGATAACGGGATTTTTTCCGCCCATTTCCAGCTGCACATGAGCCAGGCGCTTGGCAGCCTGAACGTTGAGTTCCACGCCCACCTCGTTCGAACCCGTAAACGATATGCCGCGCACGCGCGGATCGTTGACGATGGCGTTGCCCACCACTGAGCCACTACCGTAGACCAGGTTCAGAACGCCGGCAGGCAGGCCCGCCTCTTCGAAGGTGAACACGATCATCTTGGCGGTCGCCGGAGTCAAAGTTGCAGGCTTGAAGATGATGGCATTGCCCTCTAGCAGAGCCGGCGCGATTTTCCAGACGGGAATGCACACCGGAAAATTCCACGGCGTGATAATGGCGACCACGCCCAGCGGCGAGCGTGTCGTGTAAATCATGGTGTTTGGCATTTCACTTGGTATCACCTCGCCGGTCGGGCGCCTGCCCTCGGAAGCGGTGAACTCCAGCACGTTGATCGCCTTCAAAACTTCGCCACGGGCCTCGGTCAGGTTCTTGCCTTCTTCGAGCGTCAGCGCTTTTGCGAACTGGTCGATGCGCACCTTCATCAGCTGCGCCACCTTTTCCAGAATCTGCGCGCGCGCGGGCCGCGGACGGGCAGCCCATTCTTTTTGCGCCTTCACCGCGGCATCAACGGCTTTGGCCACGTCGGCGGGAGTGGAGCGGGTAGACTTGCCAAGCACGTCGTTGGGGCGGGCAGGATTCCGATTCTCGTCCCACTCGGGGGTGCTTCCCTGTTTCCACGCGCCACCAATGAAATTCAGATACACATCATCGTTATTGCTATTACGCAACGCGTGAGTTGTTGAGTCTGCCATATGATTTCCCCTGTGATTTTTTCCACAAAAAAAGCGGTATTAAAGCTTTTATCATCGGCTTCCCAGGGTTTCAAAGAGCTAAATTCAACTATTGCTCTTTACAAAATTGGTAGGTTAAATGCCGCAATATGCGGATATACACGAATGAAGACTTAGCGGCGGTGGCTCCGGCCGGTCGCCATTGGAACACCTGGAATTTCGCGGCGCTGTGGATCAGCATGAGCCTTTGCATTCCCACCTACATGCTCTCGAGCTCGCTCATCGAAGGTGGCATGAACTGGTGGCAGGCAATATTGACCGTCTTTCTTGGAAATACGATCGTACTCATTCCCATGGTTTTGAACGGGCACGCCGGAGCGCGTTACGGAATTCCCTTTCCTGTTTTCGCGCGCGCAAGCTTTGGCGTCCGCGGCGCGAACATTCCGGCGATACTTCGCGCCATCGTGGCGTGCGGCTGGTTTGGAATTCAAACCTGGATCGGCGGTTTTGCCATTTTTCAAATCGTGAAACTTTGGATTCCCGCTTTCGGCACGTTGCCCGCGCTTTTTCCTGGCTGGATGGGCCTGGAAACCGGGCCGGCCATCACGTTTCTTCTTTTCTGGGCCCTCAACATGTTTGTTGTTTACCTGGGTGTCGACTCCATTAAAAAGTTGCTCGTCTTCAAGGCCGTGTTTCTACCCGTAGCGGCTTTGTCGCTTCTGGCTTGGGCGATCGTGGCTGCAAAAGGCCTGGGCCCCATTTTAAGCCAACCTTCAAAGTTCGAAACGTCCGGACATTTCTGGACGTTCTTCTTTCCGGCGCTGACGGGCATGGTGGGATTCTGGGCCACGCTTTCGCTCAATATTCCCGACTTCACCCGCTATGCCCGCTCGCAGCGCGACCAGGTCGTGGGTCAAGCCATCGCTTTGCCCGCCTCGATGACCATCTTCGCGTTCATCGGCGTGGTGGTCACCAGCGCCACGGCCATCGTATTCGGCACCATGATCTGGGACCCGGTGGTGCTGGCCGGAAAATTCGAATCTCCGCTGCTGGTCACGTTTGCCATGCTGGCTGTCGCCATTTCGACGCTCGCAACCAACATCGCGGCCAACATCGTAAGCCCCGCCAATGATTTTTCGAATCTTGCGCCCGCGAAAATAAACTTTCAGGTGGGCGGCTACATCACCGGCGTGCTGGGAATCGTGATTCTGCCCTGGAAGCTGATCGCCGACCCCACCGGCTACATCTTCAACTGGCTTATCGCCTACTCAAGCCTTCTGGGCCCCATTGGCGGCATTCTGATCGCGGATTATTATTTCATCCGTAAAAAGGAACTAGTGGTCGAAGAGCTTTACCGCGAGAACAGCCGTTACTGGTACAGCAACGGCTTCAATCACGTCGCGGTTCTGGCGATGGTGCTTGGAATCGCGCCTAACGTTCCGGGCTTTCTGACGACGATCGGAATCATTCCCAAAGACGCGATCTGGCCGTTCGTGAACTCGCTCTACCACTATGCGTGGTTCGTCGGATTCATCATCTCAGCGACCACTTACTATTCGCTGACCAAAGGCCAGCTCAGGAACGTCGCGCCCGCGAACGCCTGAGCGTCAGAACGCCACTCGCCCGTAAGCATTCGCGCCCAGATCCGTGAACGAACGATCCGGGCGAAGAGTTTGATCCAGGTCGCCTTTGACCTCTTTCAGACTCTGGCTGTCCGCCGTAAATTCAAATCCAAAGGCAAAATCTCCCAGATTCAGCCTTACTCCCGCATTGGCGGTCACGGTAGTGCCGACATCAGGCTTTGAGCCGACGCTCTCATACAAAATTCCGCCCTGGACCGCTCCAGTTATGGCAATCAGCTTGTCGAGGAGCGGCTTCTCGAACTCAACTCGCACGGTGGGGTGCCAATGCACGTCACTGTCCTTCTCGCGATAACCGCGGGCGCCAAAAGGGTTCACCAATATTCCGTACCGGGTGCCATTCGCTTTATTGATAAATAATGGTCCGCCCTGAACCGAATCCAGATCCCAATATCTGCGCGCATAATTCAGCTGGCCGAGTCGCCCATTCTGGCAACTGCCCGATTCGCTACAGCTTTCGCCTTTGATCGCAGTGAAGCCGCCGATCATGGTGCCGCCTTGGACGCCGAAAGAGGCATCTGCGCCCACGGAATTCTCGTCGCCCGAGTAATTCGGAACCGCTTCAAGCTTCAGCATGCCGTTGTTAAAATTTCCGGAAGTCCCGGAACCTTGACCCAGATCGAACCTGAGCTGAAACTGCTTGGCTGTACCCGAACTTTCAGCCGGCGTCGTCGTGCCGGTATCCGCGTAGGCGGCTGATACACTCAAAACCATAGCCGTGAAAACGCACACTTTTAAAAACATCATTAATCACTTCCCTCTCGTTTGAATAACTCTCGTTGAGAAGTGAACATTGCAAAATCGTAGCCAAACGGCTGTCGGAAGCACCTCGAAACGCTTTTTCAAACGGTTGAAATGAATGGTGAAAATCCAGCAGTTGTCTCAGCAGATAGCTACCGGAACAGCCCGGGACCTACGCCTCGGAACGCCAAAAGAGTTAGACACTTACTCCAGTTCCTGACGTTAATTCGGAGTAGAGCTTCTGCGTCTCATTTACCCAGCCTGCGGATTCACGGGCGGTGATCGAAGCAATTCGTGGATAGCGCTGGTTTCACATGCTTTGATGAGCACTGCCTGCACTGCAATTAAGGAATTGGCCAGGCTAGCGATCTTGCGATTAATTTCGCAGACACTCCTCTACTTCGACCGCCTCGCATCGAACATTTTCCGGTTTCAACAGGCTGCGACAGTGATCGAACTCCGACAGCTGCGCGTTGGTGCTTGGACACCCGTATATCGGATTAAAGGATTCCGCCCAGAACGAAATTAGCGGATGAGAGGCACATTGGCTCAAAAGCGTTGCTCTGGCTGAATTCTTCGTCACATCCAGCGCCGTAACAAAGAAACCATCCATTGGAAGTTCAGGCTTTGCGCAAGCGGTGAACGCGCCCGCAGCAATCACGGATGTACAGACGTATGCAGGCCGCTCCCGGCAAGAAAAATTTCCGTCTTGCACTCTATAACGGGGAGCTGAAACCCGTTCGCACTCCATCGCCTCCGGATGCTCATGCCAATACTTCTGGCATGTCTCAAAAAAGAGAATTTCACGCAGTCCAGGCCCAGACGTGTATATCCAATCGCCTTCATAGACGCTGCCGCAAGTGCTAGAATAGCAAAGGCTATTGCTCCTATTGTCTTTGCTTCTCTTCAAATAATTCAGTCGGCACAGGTTCGTAGCTTCTTCCTGAGCACCAAGTAATGTACTGGCCCTGCCGACCCAGATCCCGCCCGCTTCCTTTTTTAGGCTCTCGAGAGGCGCATCGCCCCATTTCCGCTCGGCATCTTCGTCATGAAAAAGGCCGGTAGGAGCGGAGAGCGTGCAAACATAGCCTGATAAAGGCCGGTATCCACCGCTATCAGCAATTGCTGCGTTCGCGGCCAGACTGAAACCAAACAATAATAAACCCACGGCTGCAAAATTCCAATTATTCGACATGTCAATTCTCCAACGGGCAGATTTAATGTTTTATCAGCTCCGAACGCGCCCTTAAGCTCAGGTGACTTCTGGTCTTGGGTGCACCAATGCATGCCACGCGCCAAGAGATCACCGAGCCTGCGCATAAGCAGCTGAGAACCATGAGTTACAAAGCACGGAAATCAGTAAGAAAAATCAATAGCGTTCTCATGAGATGGCTATTTGACGTTCGATGATGGACGCTTCTGATCGCTGCCCAAATTACATCCCAATTCATTCCGTTGACAGAATTTGAATGTACACAATGGCAACGGTTTCATGGCACGGAAGCCGGACCACCGAAAATTGCTGGATCGCATGTTTATGCCTTATTCCAAGGCCCTTCGTCTCATCCCCCTTGATGCCAATCATTTTTACAAAGCAGGGGAAAAAGAAAAGAGATTCATCCGGGACTGAGTCATGACGTGCTTATCGCCATCTCGGCCTTGAGCGTGGGCGCAACTCTCTATACCGCTAATAAGAAAGATTTTTCGCAAATCCAAAATTTACTGCCCGTCAAGATCGAATATCTCTGAAATCCGTCAGATTCAGAGAACCCCGCGGCGAATCTGATCGCGCTCGATGGATTCGAACAGCGCCCGAAAATTTCCGTCGCCGAAACCATTGTCGCCCTTGCGCTCGATAACCTCGAAGAAGAACGGGCCGATCACCGGCTCGGTGAAAATCTGCAGCAGATAACCCTTCTCAGAGCCATCGACCAGAATGCTGTGCTTCTTGAGCTCGTTCATGTCTTCAGAAACATTCGGAACTCGCTTGGGCACGGCCTCGTAGTAAGTTTCGGGAACGTCGAGGAACTTGAAGCCTTTCTTTTCCAGATCCTCCAGGCAAAGAATGATGTTCGAGGTGTGCAGCGCGATGTGCTGAATGCCCGGACCATGGAAGGTGTCGATGAATTCCTGAATCTGCGACTTGGCATTGGTCGGTTCATTGAACGGCATCGTTACGCGGCCATTTGGGTTGCGCAACGCCTTGGAAAATAGCCCGGTCTTGTCGGTGCTGATGTCGAAGTAGCGCACGAGCGAAAATCCAAAGAGGTCTTCATAAAATTTGGCCCAGCGCTCAACCTGGCCTTTTTCGACGTTGACCGTGATGTGGTCGATCGTCTGCAGAAACTTGCCCTTGTGTGAAGGCGCCGAGTGCTTTTCCTCGGTAAAAGAGTCCTCGAAACGGCCGCCCCCGTCGTAGGACACGAAAGAGTTGCGAACATCGCCATAGACCTGAATGGCCGACCGATTCATGAGCGCGCCATCTTTGCCGCGTAAAGATTCGAGGCCGTGTGCGCTCTTGGCGCCCTTCTGACAAGACAGGCGATAGGCTTCGGCAGAATCTTCGACTTTGTAGCCCACGGTCATGACGCCATCGCCATGCGCGCGGCTGAAATGAAAGGCCGGGTCTTTTTCGGAGCTGCTCGCCGTCAGCATGAACCGCGCATCGCCCTGCATGTAAAGCTTCGAGCGCCTGTTGGCGTCGCTGCGAAAGCCCATGCAGGTGAAACCGAGCTTTTCAAAATTGGGTGAAGCCAGATCCAGGTCGCGCACCGCGTATTCGACATACTCAACACCCTGCAAATTGACGTGCTCTTGTTTCATGGGGGCTATTTAAACCACACCTTTGACCTCTTACGCAAGACCAGCTAAGAATCCAGAGGGGAGCCCAAGATGAAGAAGGTTACCGTTTATACTATGAATTGTTGCCCCTATTGCACTGCGGCCAAAAAGTTGCTGCAGCAAAAGGGTCTCACGTTCGAAGAAGTATTGGTGGCCGAAGACGACGATGCGACCTGGAAACGCCTGGAAAAGGAAACCGGCTTTAAATCGATGCCGCAAATCTTCATCGGCGAAAAATTCGTAGGCGGCTACACCGAGCTGGCCCGGCTTGATCAAAGCGGAGAGCTCGACGAACTCGTAAAATGAGCGAACTTTACTCGATCGCCAAAGGCGATCCAAAAAACCCACCCGTTCTTTGCATCCATGGGCTGCTGGGTTCCGCGCGCAATCTTTACCGCGTTATCGAAACAATCGCGGGCGCGGGCTTTTACGTGCTGGGCTACGACCAGCGCGGCCACGG
>JACQAW010000087.1 GCA_016194725.1 Deltaproteobacteria bacterium | reverse complement strand
TTGACCTGGTAGCCCTGCGCTACGCCTGTGAGGTCAACGGCCTTACTGCCCTGGCGCTCATGAAAGCCGACGTCTTGGCCAGCCTGGGCGACATCAAAGTCTGCACCGCCTACGAAATCGACGGCAAACGCGTGCACCACGTTCCAAGCAATATTCGCGCGCTGGAACGTGCAAAACCTGTCTACGATACTTTAAAAGGCTGGGGCGACCTGCCCGGCGACGCCAAAGGCCTGAGCGAGTTGCCCAAGGAATTCGTAGCCTATATCGAATACCTGGAACGCCACCTCAAGGTGCCGGTGGTTATGGTCAGCATGGGCCCGGGCCGCGAACAAACTATGACCAGGCTGATTCATTAATTATTGATTTGCGAGGAATGCGACGGTATACGTTGCAGACCGTTTTGAATTGAATGTCCGCGTTAAAAACTTTGCGGGCGTTCATTGTGGTGAGTCCATAGCTCAGTCGGTAGAGCATCTCACTTTTAATGAGAGGGTCGACAGTTCGAGTCTGTCTGGACTCACCATCTTTGATAATTTCTAAAGAACGGACCCCTTTATTAAAGGTCCGTGAGGCCGCTGGCAAAAGCCCGGTCTTTCTCTGGCTTGGAAAAGCCAAAAGGGTTGCCCCGGACTTCCTGTCCAGAGCCCCCTTTCTTTTTCCGCCGTGGACATCGTCGCGCTTCTGATTAGATGTCCAATAGCGAAGTGCGATCCTGCCCGGCTCGACAACGATGGATTCAATGACCTTGCGCGCAAGCCGCTTGAGCATTCTGCTGTCGGCACCGCCCCTGGCTTGCTTGAACTCGATCAGATTGCATTCAATGACCTCCCGTTGATCTTTCACGGACGCAACTTCTTCCAGCTCGGCACGAATCTCGTCAAGCCTGGCTTCGGTCCCAACTTTGCGCGTCCGAAGTTTTTCGAGTTGCTCCCGCAGAAGATCATCAAATCCGGCAGCGCCCGCATCGGCGCGAAGCCGAAAAGCCCCCTGAATCTCTTTCTCAACCTGGGCCAGCTCACCAAGCCGAAGCTTTAGATCGGTCTTGAGATCGTTCTGCTTCGGACCACGAAAAGCCTCAATGCGCCCCTGCACTCCGTCCAGGTAGCCTTCACGGAACAGAACGTGGTCCAGGTGCTCAAGAAGCCGCTTCTCAAATTCTTCAGCAGGCACGGACTTCACTTGGCAAGTCACGGTCTCGCCGGGCACCTTTCGGTGGACATAGTAGCGATGTGCGCCGCCCACCCCATGGGCCGTAGCGCCGAACATTGAACGCCCGCATTCGCCACAGCTCATGCAACCCGTGGCAAGAAACGAACGGCACTCAGCCCCACCACGTCGGCCCCGCGCCAAAGTAAGATTCTCGTCCAGAATCTTTTGCACCTTGCGAAAGGTCTCCTCATCGACAATCGCAGACCAAGCCGCCTTCACAGTCTGATGCCGCTCAAACGCGCGGAGATGTTCCGGGTTCTTGGCTTTATGCCGTCGGTTGATCTCACGCATGCCAATATAAGCTGGGTTCCTCAAAAGCCCTTGAAGCGTCTGTGCAGACCATATGCCACAAACTGCGTGTCTGCCGCCAATACCATTCGTCACCTTTGGCCGGATGGACAATTGGTCCATACGAGTGATCGTACTGTCTTGACCACGACGATCTGATCGCCCTTTACTTGAACATGGCGAACGCGAATGTTCGCCTCGACACCTATGCTCCCTCGAAATCAAATCGATCACTGATCGCTGGCCAAAATTTCAGCAACTTCATTTCCTGGATGATCCAAAGTCGCTCTTTGTCAGAGATTCCTAATTTCAATCCCTGCTTTCGAGCAACTTTGGTTACCGCAACTTTGTAGTTGACCGTAAAGGTGCCAATATCATCCACCCAAGCACTCCTTGCTATATAATGCTATGTTATGCCGTATAATGCAATAAAAGGGAATAGCGCATATTTCGCTTGGCGGCAATAGATATCTACGAATATTACTCTAACAAATTCAACTATTTAGAAAAAATACACCAACCTGAAGCGCCTAAAATGTAAGCCGCAGGCCTGGGCGAATGCCGTAAGCTCGCGCCGCTGAAGTTCGCAGCTCTGGTCTTGGGTGCTCACGCGGACGTAGATAGCGACACGCTAGTAGCACACCGTTATTTAGATAGCAGCGTCGCCCGCCCCCACTTCGAGGCTTGCGAGTCGTGAATCAGATGCAATTGAGCCATCTGTACCGTGTGAAGAATACGGGGAAGTTCGTGCGACGATACCGCTAATGTGGCGAGTACGACGGCGACCTGGATCAATTTTTCGATTCCCATAAGATCTCCTCTAAAATGTCGGATTTGACTTCGTGACGCTGAACAATGGTCCGAATAGTGGTTGCCATCCAAACGCTGCCCTTACGGGTCTTGATCCGATGGTGGCTAAGATGCCGTACAATGGCACTGAGGGACTGGCCCGATCGCCAAAGGGTGAGAATGAGGCGGAGCGTTTCGATCTCTTTCGGGTCCGCGAAAAGCTTACCGCGCAGACAGTAGAAGCCATAGGGAGCGACACCAACATAGGGCTTTCCCACCTTTGATTTGGGCCACTGATAGTCACGGCAGGACGGACGCAACTCCACGCCCGCCGCGAGAAGTGTCGCCCGCACGGTACTCTTGGCCCAGCCCATCCGCCGCGCCACTTGGCGCATAGTCAGCCCAGATCGATAAAGTTCGATTACTTTCTCGGAAATTCCCGCTTTATTGATTGAAGGGAGTTCAATGAAATCATGGGCTTCCAATTCCTTGGAATTGATCCGGCGAGGCTCACCATCTTTCTCTCGCCACAAAAAAACCAAACCTAAAGCACCAATAAAAACCAATCGAAGCTAGCGCGGCAAGTCGCGCACGATGCGCGACTTAGCAAATTGTCCATGCCGAGCCTCTGAGCAGGAGCGAAGAGGCGAAGGCCGAGTCCAGACGCGACGAGAGCTATTGCGCGCGGCACGCGCGCACAGGTCGACCAGCGTTCCCGCATCTGCGCGAACCCTACAATGAGGAAATTTAACGAAGAGTCCCCGCCTCTGTCCGGGTCCGGGTTCAGCAACCTTAAAGTCTAAATCGACAGCTTGTGCTCTTCGACAATGATATGCTGAACAGCAAACTCATTTCTTGGAATATCACGATAATGGTCTAGGCCACGCAATCGAGCCGACCCAACTACAAGCTCACAGGGTCTCCCATTCAACTGGTATTGATGGTGAATCTACCGGTGTTCGCTCGCTCGTTGCGCAGCCGAAAATCGCCGTAGTGGCAAGCAGTGATCCAGCTACGTGAATCCACCGAGGTAGCTGCCAAGTACACATAATTTTTTCTCCAGTCGGTCGCATTATATTTAAGATACCAACTTTTCGGTGCGGTAGATCCCTACCGGGCGCGAATTTATTCTTGAATTGACGCAGTCTGGGCCCAAGGAACGGCCGCTTGTCTTAGTCCTAGCCGAACCGAATCGTGCTCCGTCGGACAGTAAGCCTTGAACGAAGCATGGGAAAGCTTTCTCGCCGCAGCGTCCAGTGTCATTTTTGCGCGTCGAGAAGGAAACGGGGAGTCGCAAAACAGGTGAAAATCAGTGCCGGTGACGAAGTCGATAAAAGAACCCCTCTGGGTAAGATAGAATTTCAGGGGTGCCAATGGCAAGCCGCGGAAGGCGCGCTGATTCAGGTATTCGGTAGCGAACCAAACCTGCCACCGTCTACGCGAGTCGGCACCAAGGGTTTTGGCGAGTCCGCAGTCAAACGGCAGAAGGAGCGCTTTTCCAACACCGGCTTCGTGGGGCGCGATTTCCCGCAACACAAAAAGGTCTCGCAAAGCCTGAACATGACTTTGAATTCTCCGGGAGTCTACTTGTAGCTTTTTTGCGATATCGGCGATCATCGGTGTTTCGAGCGTGGCGCACGCTTCGAGTATCCCGCGCGCCAGGTCTCCGGAGAGCCGACCCTGCCCGAAGTCGCGCAAATCCCGCTCGCAGATCGTTTCGAGCCACTGCTCCCAATAGTTGGTCCTGACGGAGTCTTCCCGCATGAAGCACACTCCCGGCATTCCGCCTCGCGCGAGGTACCTCTGGCAGTCCGCGAGAGATATCGGGCTGGCATCCCGCGTTTCGAGAATTGACATCGTGTCCAGACGAACGGTCGCGGATCGCCCAGTGAGACTTTCCCGAATTCCGATCTTCCGTGAAAACTGCATGCTCCCTGTCAGCACATAACGTCCTGGGATGCGTTTGATGTCAACGATGGCCTTGAGCTCGTCAAAGATATGCGGCACCTTTTGAACCTCATCGATGACCAAGGGGAAGACCTCTACGGTTTTCAAGAAAAGTTCCGGGGAATTCTCGGCCCGGCGCCGGGTGGCGAGCAAGTCGAAGGTTTCGTAAGTCATCGTCTTGTCCCGAAATGCAAGTTCCCGCAGAAAGGTGGACTTGCCGCACTGGCGGGGGCCGAGCAGGTTGACGATCGGCCAGGCTTTGAGTTTTTTGCGGAATTCGGGGAGAATCGCTCGTTTTCGAGTATGTGCCATATATGTTCAATTATTGCATCACTAATGCAATTAATAAACATATATAGAGATCGCTATCCGTGAACTACTTCGTAAACAACATAGCTTGGCCCCATTTCGACGCCTGTGAGTCCTGGAGCAAAGTTCGACTACTTTCTCGGAAGATGAACGCGAAGCGTTTAGCGCGGTAAGGCGCGCACGATGCGCGCCTTAGCAAATTGTCCATGCCGAGCTTCTGAGCAGGAGCGAAGAGGCGAAGGCCGAGTCTGCCCGGACTCACCATTTTAGACAACCTACGAACACCAGCGTAAGCATTAAATGATGTTTGTGGGTTGTCTAAAATGGTCTAGGACTTGTAGTCGCACATTTGTCTGCATGAATAGGAAATCGTAGCCAATGAAAGCACATTTTATTTTATACGTCAGAGACCAAGAGCGCAGTAAGCATTTTTACTCGAAGGTGTTGGATCTCGAACCCACCCTCCACGTTCCTGGAATGACTGAATTCACTCTGAACAAAGGCTGTGTCCTTGGGCTCATGCCCGAAAAAGGAATCAAGCGCCTCCTGGGAGAACGCCTCCCTGATCCCGAAAGTGGCAATGGAATTCCTCGTGCAGAACTCTATCTGCGGGTGAATGCTCCTCACGCCTATCATCATCGAGCCGTCGAACTCGGGGCAAAGGAACTCAGCGGACTTGAACCACGAAGCTGGGGAGACATCGCGGCTTATAGCCTTGATCCAGACGGTCATGTGATCGCGTTCGCGAAAACAGTATAAACGTTCATCGTGCCATCGGCGGAATCCGCCTTTTTAAATTATCAAGCAGCCTTGCGGCTTCTGGCGGCCTTTCGTCCAGCCTCGCGCAGCACTCTCGGACCTTTTGTTCTTACAGCCTTGAGCGCTGCTCTATGAAGAGCTTGCGGCCCGCGCCTTTTTGCAGCACCGCGCGTTTGAGCCGAAAGAGCTCGCGAAGAGGCGGCTCGGCGTGGCTCGCGCCGTAAAACACCAAAAATAGCGCGTGACCTGCGCGCCGACGGATGACTCTGGGGCTTGCGTTTTTTTCGTCCCGGACCTTTAGCTTTCTGTCCTGCGCGTGGCGGAAGGGGAATGCCGGCTTTTCTCGCCTTGGATAAGCCAATGGCTATCACCTGCTTTGCTGACCTGGCCCCATGTTTGCCTTTGCGAATGTGCTCTATCTCCTCCTTAACAAACTCTCCAGCCTGAGTCGCAGGAGATTTACCTTCGTGCGCTTTCTGTCTTGCGCGTTCAATTGTTTTCTTTTCCGCCATTTGAAGCTCCCTTCTGATCTAAGCATTTTTCTCGCGCTTGTACTTGGCCTGCGGCCGGCATTGGACCGCCATAACCGATCTTTCCAAATGAATTTGCTCCCTGGTCAGCGCGAACCGGTGCTTCCATGCGCTCGGTAGCAGCGTCCACGATGCAGAGTTTGCGCCATATTTTTTTCCACCACGGCGGCCGAGAATGCCGACCTGTGGCTTCGTCCCACTGACTGCCGGCTAAAGTCTGATTCCATCTGCGCCACCGAGGCCGTCTTTGGATTCATTTTCCGCCAAAGAGCTTTCATTTCTGACGGATGTCGTATGGCGCTCGGTAGGTGCTCAGCTTTGGCTCAAGGCAGATCAAACTTTTCATCCAGCGGCCTGCGACGAAATTCGACGCAGTGGGGTCCTGGGCAAAATCTACCTGTATACCCGATGCAGGAATTTTTTTACCTTCAACACGGTGCCACTGCCAAAGATATGGTAACTTTGGAAACAAGATGAGCGACCCCGAAAAACTCGTAGATCCCGCCGATTTTCTTTCGATTAAACTCGGCGTAAGCTTCAAAAACCTCGTCAGCGGCACCGAAGTGGATATCAAGAGCGCCGGCCTGGACGAGATCGGCGACAGCTCGGTGGTCCTGAGCCTTCCGGCAAATAGCTGCGCCATCGATCACAACGTCATGTTCCACGTCTATCAAAGTGGCGCGGGCGCTCCCCAAGTTCCACTGATATTCGTCGCAACCGGAAAAGTTTCCCAAATTGAAGACGCCCCCGACTCGCGCTCGGCGGCAATTTTCACCAAGTACCTCGAAAACCGCAAAGTACTCATCGCCGACCCAAGCTCAACCTCGCGCTCGGGCCTGTACAATGTATTTCGCGAGCTAGGCGCCAAGAGCAACCTCACGATTCTCGTCAGCAGCTTTAACCAGGCGCAGACGGCAATAGAGTCCGAGAAACCCCATATCGTCGTAGCCGAGTTCGAATTGGGCAAGCGCTGCGGCCTTGATCTGCTACAGAAGCAGCGTGAGTTCCGGCCGCTTGAAACCAAAGAGACGCTTTTCATCATTGCAACCGGCAACACCTCGCAGTCCGCCGTCGCGCGTGCGGCCGAGGAGGATATCGACGCCTATATCATCAAGCCGATCACGCCCGAGGTCGTCCGCAAAACGGTGATGAAGGCAGCTATTGCCAAGATCCGTCCACCGGAATACGTGGTCGCAATCGAGGACGGCAAGAAGGCCATGGCGGCGGGCAGCCTCGACGAAGCCCAGCAGCATTTCGAGCGCGCCCGCAAACTCGATCCGGCGCCAGCACTCGCCTGCGCTTACCTCGGCCAACTCAACTATCTCAGAAAAATTCTCGATGCTGCACAAGGCAACTACGAGAGCGGGCTGCAGTACAACCGTATCCATTATAAGTGCATGGTAGGCCTCTACGAGGTCTTGATGGGCATGCGCGAGCACACCGCAGCTTACGAGGTCGTACGAAGAATCGCGCAGTACTTTCCCGCCAACCCCAAGCGCTTGGCCGAGGTGCTGCGCCTGGCTATCGTTACCGGCAAGTACGAGGACATTGAGAAATACTACGCGATCTTCATTAACCTCGACGACCGCGACGAAACGCTCATCAAGTACATCTGCTCGGCGCTCGTCGTGTGCGGAAAATACTATCTCAGCACCAAGGTCGGCAACGCCCGTGCTCTCGAGCTTTTTCGAAAAGCTTCGGCCACCTCGAGTGGTCGCCCGATGATACTACGCGAGATCATCCTCTCGCTGATCGACTACCGCCTCGCCAAAGAGGCCGAGCAGTTCCTGGCCAAGTTCCCGCCCGAAGACTGCAACTCCGACGATTTTCTCCTGATGCGCTTTCTGATCAAGGTGGCCGACGGCCCGCGCAACGCGGTTTTCGAACAAGGCCGCACGCTGCTGCAGCGTGAAATCAAGGATATGAGGCTGTTCACCGAGATGATAAAAATTGCCGTTGAGAACCATCTGCCTTCGGCGGCTGAGCAATACTATTACGCCGCCATCAAGGCCTACCCTGACAAGAAAGCCCACTTCGATGAGCTGCTCGGAACCGGAAAACCCGAGACAAAAGCAGAGTAGGCCTTGCCTCGCTTCAAGTGACGAACACCTTGCGGAAGGCATCGGCTACCGGCCGCGAAAAACCCTCGAGCACATCCACGTCCATGAGCTGAAGCGGCGTCAGCTCCGGATGCTTGATTTTCGCCGTGATTAGCCTGGAGAACTCATCGCTGCAGCCGACGATCTCGGCTACCTGATTAATGCCGGTAGCGCCGATATTTTTTGGAAAGCCTTTGTGGTTGCGGCGCGCGTGATGGGATGCAACGGCGTGCGGCACGGCCGGGTCCATCACCTTGAGCTTGCGGAGCATCTCGGCGCCGGTGTCTGGATGCGTGTGAAACGTGATGAGCTCTTCCTTGGACATCCTGGTTTCGTCTTCGTGCTTGAGCTCGGGCGTCTTCTGCAGCCCGATGTCGTGCAACAGCGCCACCATGCCCACGATCTGGACCGCATAGCCCGACGTCACGTCCAATGCCTCGGCCATGAGCGCGGCGATCATGGTCGTGCCGACACCATGGTCGTAGGCCGCCAAATCCGAGAGAAAGGCGTTGAGCACGTTGTTTTTGTGGGGATTGAACTGCTGAAAGAGCTGCTGCACGTTGTAGGCGAATTGCGAGGCATAACGATATTGAAAATCAGTAAGCCCGTTGCCCTTAAGAAAGTTTGCCACCTCTTCGCCGTGGTTGAGCGTCTGCGCCACCTTCACCTGCGAAGGAACCTTTTTCGAGGTCAGAAGACGGGTCGTAAGGTGCTCGCAGTAGCGCAGGTAGGTTTCCTGCACTTCCTTCTTGATAAAGAAGTGGGTAACCCCCTTCTTGAGATAACTCTCAAGGCGTTCGGTATCGAAAACGTCGCCCGCCTGAAGAATCTTCAAGTTGTGGTTTGTTCCGATGCGGATATACAGGTCGAAGATCGATTTCGTTCCGGACAGGAAGTTGTCGGCGCGAATTGGCATGAACGCTATGTCTTGCGCTACACTGACGCCACCCAGGCTGTCGGTGTTGCCCTTTGCTTTCTCAAGCGCGCCCTCGATGTCGAAGCCCACCGCCAACGGCGCGACGATATCGACCATTCGTTTGAAATCGAGAGGCTTCCCGAGAGACTGGCGAATGCCCACGGCCTTGAGCTCCTCGTCACTCACCTCGAGCGACGAGTCGCGTACGAGAAAGATTGGCATACCGGGCACGCTCTTATGCGCCTGTTCCACGACCGAGAGCCAGCCCAGATCCGGTAGCGCCGAGTCGACAAATGTGCCGACGACGCCGAGCCCCGGATCCAGGAGCACCTGGCTAGCCGCTTCAGCAGTAGAGGTGCAATAAGTACGAAGATCGGTGAGCTGCTCTTCAGCTTGCAGCTGTTCGAGAAAGCCGGCGTCGGCGTCGACGACAAGAAGCACGCGCTGTTTTTTTTCGTTCGCCATTACACGATTGTACCTGACCACCCGAACCTCCGCAGTTTTTGTAGGGTGGATCTAATTTCAAACTGATTCGGTTCGCTTTACCGGCGGCAGACTTTACCGGATTACTCCTCATGCGACCCGGAAAGCTTCAGGGGCCGGCGCAGATCGACTTGGGCGTCAGTTCGTTGAGAGAAGCGGGAAACGGCCCCTGAGCTCGCCAGACTTTCTTGATCCAGGCGATGTCGTTGCCGAAAGTCGTATAGAAAGTGCCGCGGTCTTCGGCGTTCTGTGGCCGCGAACAGACCATCTGTTTCATGGATTGAAGCTTTTCGTCGATGAGCCTTTTGCGCTCGTCGTCCGAATAGGGTCCGATGGCCACACCCACCAGCTGACCGTAGATCGCGGACGCGCCCTTTGCGGCAATCTGGCCCTCGGTAAGACCGTCATTGCTGCTGGTCTCGTTGGGACCCACGAGCTTTCTTTTCGAAGCCATTAGAATCACGCCGTTGAGCAGGCGCACGCCGCTGGGGCCAAGCTCGCTTGCGGGCAACGCCTCCATCACGGCCTTGAGGGCCGCCGGATCAGCCGGCGAACTGGCCAGTGTGGCCCCGATGGCGGTGGGAACGGCGAAGTCGCCGCGTCCGTTCTTGAACATGATTACCGTGTATTTTTTCAGGTACTCTTCGGTCTTCCAGTAATTCGGGTCGGCAAGCTTCGGATCTTTCATCAGCGCGCAGGCCTGCTCGTCATTCTTGAAACAGCAGTATTCGGCCATGTAGCACAGGTCGATTCCTTTGTTGTGGTCGTGGTAGAAGAAGTGCAGCGCCTCGTGAAAAAGAGTGCCCTCAACCTCGGGGTTGCTGCCGTCGGCCTTGGTGCGGTTGTTGAGTACGGGATCGAGCGCGGCAAGATTCAGCTTGATGGTCGCGGCCGAGCCGTCTTTGGCGCAAGGCAGGCCCTGCGCCCAGT
>JACQAW010000276.1 GCA_016194725.1 Deltaproteobacteria bacterium | reverse complement strand
CCCATGCCCTGGAACCAGCCGTTGAACGCCCAAAGAATGCCCAGCACCGTGATGCTGGCGCTCATGCCGAAGAAAATATTGGTCAGCGCCGAAAGCACCAGGCCAATGGCCATGAAGTAGCGTGGATTTGCGCGGTCGCCGATTACGCCGTTGACCAGCTTGCTGACGCCGTAGGTCAGGTAGAGCATCGACCAGATCGAGCCCAGTTGCGTTTTGGTGAACCCCAGCTCGTGAATGATCGCGGGGGTGGCGGCCGAAAGATTTTTGCGGCAAAAATAAAATACCGCGTAGCCGGCGAACATCGCGTACATCGTGCGGATGCGCCAGTGGCGGTAGCTAGCGTCGATTTCAGACTTATCGGTGAGCGGCGCGCCGGCCGGCTGCGAGCGTAGGAATGCGAAGCTCACTTATACACCAGCAGCGTTTCGCACTCTTTGGTGCGGTTGCGTCCGGTGACGTAGGCCACGGCACCGCGAAATTTTTCGAGCAGCCACGCGCGCTCTCGATAAAGCTCCATGCCCAGGCCGACCGTGCCCAGTACGGTAAGCGTGGTGCGAAAAACCTGCCCGGCTTCGAAGAGATCAAGAATCTGCAATGACGAGTACATTGTGCCCCACAGGGTCATGAGTCCGATGGTCCACCACTTGCTGTGCGTACGCCGGCCCCGTTCGATGAACATCTCGATGGGGCTCTTGCCCAGCAGCCCCTTGGCCGAGGTTTCTACTGCAAGCATAGCGCCAAGCCAGCCCATGGTAAAGCCGTGACTGGTGATGTGGGCCGCGACCATCATGGCCTCGCGCACGACCAGCGAGTGCAGAAAGGCGACGAGCAGATAGAACTTTCTGTTCATGGCCGGCTTGCCCGTGGCGAAATCATAGTTGCTGCCCTGTCCTTTGAAGGCGCTGTTGCCACGTTGCCAGTAATCAAAGCCCAGATTAAAGGCGACCGAAACGATGATCGGAAGCGCGACATTCACGTCGTGACCTTGCAGGCGTTGAGCCATGAGCGAATGGTAAAGCACGAGCGAGGTGATCGAGGCTTTGGCCACGGCCACGCCGGCTTCGACCAGCTTTTCCTTGACCGTGCGCTTTTGCGCATAGGTCATGAAGCTGATGCCACCCGGCACGCCGAACAGGTGCCTGATGCGCGCGGCCAGCTCGGACCCTTTGGGAAGCACCGGCGTTTCGGGAGCCCCGTCATATTTAATGAGGTCGTAAATTCCTGGCAGCATGGGCGATATCTTTTGCGATTGTGCATCGGCAATGGAGTCGAGCTCAGCGAGGGTGACCTTCTTATAATGAACAGTGATTCCCGAAGTCTGAAAGTCGCGCGCCAGGGCATCGAGCTCTTTGGGCGTGCTGTCGCCGACGTGGTAGAGTTCCACTTCCCTGACGTCGGCGTCTTTCATCTCCTGAATTCGTTTCTGGGCAAAAGCATCGGTGCCGGCCAGCGAATCGAGCACGACTGGCGTGCGATCGTCGCCGTACGCAAGCACTCCTGTACCCAGAAGAGCCAGGATTAGAAGTCGAAAGATACACTGCAAAAATGTGTGTCTAAGCTTAATTTTCATGGGAACGCCGACGCGGACTAAATCATGACGCAGGACCACATACAAGCATTTTGTTGACAAGTTTAGTCATGAATTTTTTACGTAATAATTACAGTAACTTAGTGTGGCAGGAATTGGCGCACGTCGACCGGGATTTCAAAGAGATCCAGTGCCAGATCTTCCAGCACGCGGTGGTAAATATCCATTTCACGGGCGGTTTCTGATACGACCCTGGTGATTTCGAGGCATTGTGCCGCAAACAGGGCTACATCGCGCGGACAGCGCAGAAGACTCAGAGCCTCGCCCCAGGTATGCCCGGCAAGCACTGTCAGTTGCGCGGTCAAATAGTCGCGAATCGCCAAAGGAGCCAGAATCTGAATCGAGGGACCCTGGCGAGTCTGCGCCACGATATAGGCCAAGGCTTTCGGGCCCGAATCTTTTGCCACGGTTCGAACTTCTTCGAGGATCCAGTTTTCGGGCATGAGATTTGAGCGCGCGCGGTCGGCATACTGAATGCGCAGATCCGGCGACTGCGAAAGGTGGCAAAGCAATGCATTCGGATAGAACTGCCCCACCGACTCATGCCTGAGCTCTTCGAAGTTGGGGCCGGTGAACAGCGGCCTATAACGAGCCACGACACGTTCCAGTGAAGCGTGGCGTTTGGCCATGGCCACAAAGCGGGCGTAGCGTTCGGTAAGTGGTGAGTCCAGCCGGCACGCCCAGGTGCGCAGGGTAGCCGCGTCGGGTTTGGTTTCGCCCATCCACTCCAAGGCCGTGTGCACCAGATCAGTAGGGGTGTGCGACAGATCGACCACCGGGCATGAGCGCAGCTCCTGGAAGCGTGGCGTCTTGCCGCTGCCGGCAGTGGCAAGAAGCTGATGGCGAATCCAGAACTGCGCGGGCGCCGAGTTCAGCAGCGCCCCGATCCAGGGCAGATCAAGTGGGTTGTGCGGAAAAATTACCAGTGCGTCGCGGGCCGGCGTGCCCGAGTGACCCAGAGGGAAAAACTGCAGTTCGCCGTTCGGGGTGGTTGTCACCTCGAGAGCCTTGGTGTCGCCGCCAACAAAAAGAGTATGGCCCGCGCCGCGCTTGCCCGCATGGGCGTGATTTTCGACGCCCGAGTGGTCGCCCACGCTGGCTATTTGAAAAAGCTTTGGAAACTTATGGTTCAGGTGGCGAATCAGCGGCGCGGCCCCACGCACGAAAAGGTGGTCCCAGCCGCGCGGTGGGCGTCTTCGGGCAGCTCGAGAAAATAATCGAGCGTGCACAGATTCAGCACCGACTTGCGCAGCTTTTCGCCGTCGCCACCCTCGGGCAGCGCGCGATGGGAAAGATAAATGCACAGCCCGTTTTCCTTCAACTTGGTCGCGGCCAGGTGCAGATGCAGCTCGCCCCAGTTCAGGTTCGTGCCGGTTCCCACAAGACCGCGCCAGTAGGGCAGCTGCTGGGCCAGAGCTTTCATCCAGGCCGCCGATTTGGCGCGATCGGGATGATCGGTAACGATGGCGACGTCGAACGCCTCGAGCTGCTGAATCTGCGCGGCCGACCCTTGCTGAAGCTTCGAGACCTCGGGGCCGCCCAGCGGCAGCTGATCCATATTGTGCAGCTCAAGGCCCAGCGAGTTCACCACGTGCATGGCATGAGGCAGACGCGAAAGACTCACGGAATTTGCGTGGGGACTGTTGAGGCCCGCATAGTCGCTGGTGCTGCGTGCGCTGCGAAGAATTTTAAGCAGTGCCAAAACCTCGGTCCAGAAAACCTCGAAGCTTTCGCCTTCGCAGGCCCAGACTGCCCGGTGCAGCTGCGAGCTTTCGTCAGCCACGCCGCCTTCGAACGCATTGGGCGCGCTTTGGCGAATCTGCAGCAGTAGCCGGTCAAGTAAAGAAAGCGCCACGCCGCCCAGCTCGAGCGCCGGCACGAAGAACTTTCGGCAAACGGCGCGACCCTGAAACTTGGAGGTCAGCGGCATGTTCAGCTGGGTTTCGAGCAGGTCGGCCAGCATCCCCGCCGTGCGGGCGTCGTCGGCGAACTCCATGTGCTGCAGCTTTAGCCCGGTAGGCAGCTCGGCCACCCAATGCGAAAGGTCGTGGTCGCTCCAGGTAAAGTTGGCTGTCCGGAGTTCTTCGAGCACCTTGGCCAGCTCGACTAAAGCTTTCTGCGAAGGCACGTACCAGGAGTAAAGATTGGTGCGCACGAAATTCCAGCAATGTTTGTCATGAGCAAACCCGGCGGCACGCTGACTCAGAAAGGTGTGCGCCGAAAAATTCATGCGACCCAGGTCGGCCGGCTCGAAGTTGCGCCAGCCATACACGTCCAGGCCTTTGAGGAAAAAAAGCTCGAGCAGGTTATACAGCGCGACTTCCGACACAAAGCCACGCCAGGCGGCGATGCCCAGCTTGGGCGAAGCGGTCACCGGAGCGCCGGGAACAGAGTCGCGATACGACTCCTTGAGAATTTCGGGAAGCGAAAGCGAGCGGTTCAGGCGCTCACCGCGCGAGCGCGCGATTTTTCGCCCGATGAATTCCAGGCGGCGCTCGATCATCTTGCGTCGGCCGGGGTTGAGCATCAGCAGACGGTCGCGCGCGGCAAGCACGTCAACGGTCAGCAGCTCGAAAAGACGGTCAAGCTTGGCCAGTGTCTCGTCCGAGGTTTTCACGGTTCGAGCCGGCTGTACCAGGCGATGCAAGTGAATGTGCTCGACCAGCGCAGGGGCCGGCTGCGACATGAACCCGGACCCGGATTGCTCGGCATTGGCGCGGCTTTGGGCGCTCAGGCGTTCGCAGAGTTTGAGCGACAGCACTTCACGCGGCCATTCGACGACAGCAGCAGCCAACTCGCGTGGCAGCGCGGGCGATGCTTTGACGTTTGCGGTTGGTGGCCTTTCGGGTGACCGGCTGAGTTTGCCTAGCAGGGTCTCGATGTTCACGAGCTGGGCAAGATTTTCTTGTGCGTGCGAGCGTTCCATTAAATTTCAAAATCTCAGGTGCTAAAAAGTTTCGTTTTGGGTTGAACGGGGAAAAAAAGTTCGTTGGGCCCCGCAACGGCTTCAAATTTTGTAGCTGAAGACTTCAGAAATTAATAGGTATGCCGAAAAAAAAAGTGGAGGCTATATGGTACGGAGTGACAAAGACTCTAGAAGTGAAGCTGTGACACCGGCCGGCGCAGACGAGGGCGAAGAAATCGATCGTATTATGAAAGAGATCGAAGATCTTGAAAAAAAGATGGACACGTCTCCGACAGATGCAGGCGAAGTGGAAACGGGCAAACAGAACAATCCGGTTGCCGCTTCGGAGCCAAATCCCGAGACGGAACAAGAAGAACAGCCCGAGGAGCAGGAGCATTTCACCTCAAGGCCCAGTTCCAAGGTGGTCCCAATGCGTCCCAGTGTTGTGGAGTCCCTGGCTGAGACTGATGCCGTGCCAGCGCGCGATGAGCCGCTGATGCATCCGTCAGATACCCATGGGGACGGTGGCTTGTCGTTGAAAATCGGCGGCTGCGCCGATGTCAATCTGGAATTTACGCGCTCCGGCATGTCCGTTTCGCTTTCGTGTAGCGACGAAGGCCTGACGATCAGAACCGATCAGGGCGCAGAATTTCGAATTCCGTTCAAACGCACCGCATAAGTGAGGTAGACTCGGGGTCATCATGCTCCAAGTCGCATCTGGTCTATTGCGCAGAGTGCCTCTGCGCTCGCCCGCCGGCAAGCAAACGCGCCCATCCAGTGAGCGTCTTCGTCAAGGCACGTTCAATGTGTTAAGACATTTTCGCTGGTCCCCGGGCAACGCCGAGGCCAAGGTTGAGGCCAGCATTGTTTCCAATGGCGTCATCGCCGACCTTTTCGCGGGAACCGGCGCCTGGGGAATTGAAGCGCTGAGTAATGGCGCATCGGAAGTTTGGTTCGTCGAATCGCACGCGCTGGCTCTGCGCACTCTACAAGAAAATATAATTACGGCGTCGGACTGCTTCAAATCCCAGAATCTCCAGTGCCCCATCATGCACGTTTTGCGGCGCGACGTTGAAAGTGCCTATGGCAAACTGCCCCAGTGTCGCCTGATTTTCTGCGATCCACCGTACGAGCAGGGCTGGTTCGAGAAGGTGCTCCGGCTCGAGGCTGCGGAATGCCGAATACAGGTGGGAGGGCTGTTTTTATACGAGGCAGCAGTCAAGGAGCCGGTACCCAGCGTCGATGCCGGCTTAAAGCACTACGACAAGAAGATTTACGGTGACAGCGCCGTTCACTTCTTTGTAAAGATGTAAGTCAAAATATGCTCCGACGCGCGATTTATCCGGGTACTTTCGATCCCATTACGAACGGTCATATCGATATCGTTGAACGCAGCCTGAGCGTGTTCCATGAGATCACGATCGTAGTGGCCGCCAGCGCGCGAAAAAGTCCGCTGCTCGGCATCGACGAGCGCGTGGAGCTGGTCAAAGACGTCTTCAAAGGCAAACGTAAAATCAAGGTGGACCGCTGGGATGGCCTGATCATGGATTACGCGCGAAAGACAAAGTCGCACGCGGTGATTCGCGGCCTGCGGGCGGCCAGCGATTTCGAATACGAGTTCATGATGGCGGCGATGAACAAGAATCTCAATCGGGACGTCGAGACCGTGTTCATGATGACCGGCCAGAATCTTTTTTTCATCAGCTCTACGATGATAAAGGAGCTTTTCCGCTTTGGCGGCGACATCTCCCCGTATGTCCCAGCCAAGGCTTGGAAGTATCTCAAAGAAAAACGAAAGGCAGGAGACCTATGACCACCCTAAAGCTTTCCTCGCGGCTCGATGGCGTAGCCGAGAGCTCGACGCTGAAAATGAACGCGGCCGCCCGTGAACTTGCGGCCAAAGGGCACAAAGTCGTCAATCTGACCGCGGGAGAGCCTGATTTTCCGGTGCTCGATCCGGTTAAAGACGCGGCTATCGCGGCCATTACCGGAAATTTCAACAAGTACACGCCTGCCGCCGGAATTCCGGAGCTGCGCAAGGGCTTGACGCGCAAGTTTGAAAAAGACAACGGCCTGGCCTATACTCCCGAAGACATCATCGTCACCGTGGGAGCCAAGCAGGCGATCTTTAATTTTCTGCTGGCCACGATCAACTCCGGCGACGAGGTGATCATTCCGGGGCCTTACTGGGTCAGCTATCCGGACATGGTGAAGCTCGCGGGCGGATGGCCAGTCACGGTGGATACCGATGCCAAGGCGGGCTTCAAGCTGACGCCAGCTCAGCTCAAAGGCGCGCTGACTCCGAAAACGCGGGCGCTGATTCTGAACGCGCCGTCAAACCCAACCGGGGTTGTTTACACGCGCGGTGAGATGCAGGCCTTGGCCAAGGTGCTCGAAGGCACAGACGTCTGGGTGGTATCCGACGAAATTTATGAAAAGTTGATTTTCGAAGGGGAGTTCACCTCCTTTGCCGCTCTTTCGCCCGACGCCTTCAAGCGCACGCTGACGGTGAACGGTTTTTCCAAGACCTATTCCATGACCGGCTGGCGCCTGGGTTACGCGGCTGGGCCCAAACCGCTGATTGCGGCCATGGCATTACTGCAGGGCCAGAGCACCTCGGGGGCAAATTCGGTAGCTCAGAGGGCAGCTCTTGCCGCGTTGGACCTGCCAGACAGCGCTTTCAAGCCCATGGTCGAGGCATTTCGCCGTCGCCGCGACCGCATGGCGGAAATTTTTTCCGCCGCCGGCAATTTTTCCTTCGTGAAGCCCGCGGGCGCTTTCTATTTTTTCCTAAACGTTGAGCAGGCTTACGGCAAGGCGTACAATCATGATCAAGTCCTCACAGGAAGTGAAGACTTGGCATTCTACCTTCTCAACGCCGCTCATGTCGGAACGGTGCCGGGAAATGGTTTTGGCGCAGATGCTTATCTGCGTTTGAGCTTTGCCGTTTCGGACTCTGATGTTGAAGAGGGTTCAAAGCGCATCGTGGATGCCATTGCGAAGTTGAGGTAAGCGCGCGCGTCAGGCGTTCGCTGACTTTGGTTTTGTTTAGTTGTTTCGCATGGAGGCGATACTACGATGACGCGAAGGCATGGCAGTGTTCTTCTGTTAATTCTTTCGATGATTTTTTGGATCGTGCGTTGCTCGCCATCGTTCAAAGACCTATCGTCGCCAAACGGGCGTCAGGCCATCATCGATCAGGCCAATGACGACCTTACGGCCGGCGATTGCGGCTCGGCTATCGACATTCTCACGCCGCTCGTGCATTCCCAGTACAGCAACAACGACGTGCTGATGGTCTATGCGTCAGCTTTCGCCTGCCAGGGCGGGCTCAACTTTCCGAATCTGATCGGCAACCTCAAAGACCTGGGCTCAAGCGATATTTGGAGCGTGCTGGTCAAAACGGACTACTCATCGGGGTCGGGGGACGGACATGTCGCGGCGTTCGACACCGCAGCGTCCGAGATTTATCAGACCGCCACGCCAGCGGGAAGTCTGGCGGCTTCGCAGCGTACGCCGGATGCGAATACGTTCATGGTGTTCATCGAGCTGAGCCAGATTGCGTCGGTCATCGCGCCCTTGGGCGGGGCGGTGTCCTCGTCCGGGCACAAAACCGTGAGCATCACCGGCAAGGGCAGCATCGCCGACATGTGCCATGTCGAGGTGGCGGTGGCCGAGATCAAGGACTCGCTTCAGTTCGTCAGTGCGGGCGCGGCCATCAACAACGTGGTGGCCAACATCAACGCAGACTGTGCCGGGCTGCCCGGCGGGGTTTGTCCGACCAATGAAAACTTCACCACTTGCATGGGCAGCGCGGCTATTCAGGTGCAGGGCCAGTTGCTGATCGACGGAATCGACAACAGCTGGACATTATAATTTGAATGCACGCTTTTTTATCCGTATTTTTACTCTGATTTTGGCGGTCCTGGCGGGGACTCCGATGTCGGCGCGCGCTGAGCTCAAGGAGTTCTATCGTGGCACCCGCGCCATGGGAATGGGCGGCGCCTATACCTCCCTGGCCGACGACGCCGATTCGGTTTTTTACAATCCGGCTGGGCTGGCGTTGAATCCGGCCTATGAGTTCCGGCTGTTCAACCCCAAAATCGACATCAGCACCGATGACATCGCGATTCTGAGCGACATTCGGGCCGCGGCCTCGAAAATCGACGGGCCCACGCTTTCGAAGCTTTTTGGCAAGCACGTGTATGCCGACGCCAACATCATGCCGACGATCTTTTTCCCCGGGTTGGCCGTGGGCTACTACTACGACGTGCAAACTCACATTGTTTCGCGCAACCTTTCGTTTCCTTCGATTCAGGCCAGCTATCTCAAAGACAACGGCGTCGTCGCCGGGTTCGGGCACGAGTTCGGCGGCTTTGCAAAGCACCACTACCTGCGATTCGGAATGGGCGTAAAATGGCTCACGCGTGAGGGCTTCGCGCAGACCATTCCCCTCACAAGCCTGGTTACGGCCGACAAGACCTATCTGGCCAAGCTCAACAGCGCCAAGGCCAGCGGCTGGGGCGCAACCCTTGGCATGCAATACGACATGCCCATCAATCGCAGCAACGACCTGATTTTGGGCAGCGCCTGGCAGGACATTGGCGACACTTCATTTGGAAATGACTTGCAGTCGCAGCGGCCGCCACCGATTCGCAACAACCTGTCGGCGGGCCTGGCCCTGGTCCATCGCTTCAGCCCGGGTTATCGTTCGACGAACAACCTCAAGATCACGGGCGAGCTGCGGCATCTTGCCGAAGGGGGCATCGACCCAAGGTTGCGAGTCCACGCCGGCGCCGAGCTGCAGATTGGTATAGTCAGTATTCAGGGAGGTATAAATCAGGACTCGCTCACCGCTGGCGCGAAAATAAGCTGGCTGTTCTTTGACGTTTCAGCCGTAACCTACGGGGTCGAGGACCAGTCGCTGGCGTTCATGGACCGGGAACGGCGCTACATGCTGCAGGCCACGCTGCGCTTCGACATCATGGGCAGGGGTTTGCGCCCTGACCGCGACGAGGACCGTCGAAAACATCCGCGACAGTACTAGCCTAAAAGCGTCATAATTTTCGAGCAAAAATGCGTCAAACAGGCCAGATTTGCGGCAGGCGCAGGCGTTCTTAAGCGAAACGATACTCCCCGTATCGTGAGCTTAAGAATTCGCCGAGCACGCCGCAAAGTTGGCCTGTTTCACGCAAGCGCCAGCGTTTTTTGCCGAAAATTATGCCGCTTTTAGGCTAGGTGCTCTTCTTCACCTTCGCGCAGCCGTCGACCATCTTGGAGCGAAAGTTGTTCAGCTCGTCTTCCCATATCTCATCTTCGTAGGGCCAATATTCCTTGCCCTCTTCGAACTTGTGCTTGGGCACCGCTTTGTCGTCAGTGGCGAAGTTCTGCGCTCCCTGCAGGGACAGGTTGTTGCCGGCGCCGGCGAAGATTTCATATTCGAGCAGCGAAACGTTGGCGGTCAGAAACTTCAGCTCGTCTTCCATCGTCACCGCTCGTGATTTCATGAAGTGGCCGATCTCGGCCTTGGCCACCGCGCGAATGCTGGTGGTTTCGGCGCCAAGCCAGTCCCTGACCAACGCCGCATTCAAAGGAAAGGCCGTCGTCAGCGCCTGCTCTTCGCGGGTTATTCTATTCAGCTCTTTCTGGCGCCTGAGAAAGTCAGGGTGGCGGCCCAGCTCGCGCAGCACGATGGGCGCAAGCCTGACGTCGTGATGTCCCAGGTACGCCACGACCTCGTCGTAATAGGCGCCGTCGGCGGTTTTGCCGCCGGCATTGAAGTCGATGAGCTTCTTGTATGCTTCCACATACCGCTGCTTGTACTGCTTCACCGAGGTAAGGGCGTCGCCGAACTGGCAGATTTCCTGGTAGCCCAGGCTTTGCAGAAAGTAGCTTTCGGGCATGTAAGCGCCGTCGAAGTACGGCGTGTGCAGCGTGAACATATTGCCCACGGCATGATTGCGGTCGCCCGAGCGCAGCAGCGACCAGGCGTTGTCCACCGCGGCCTCGATGAAGATGTTGGTGTCGCGCGAAACCTGCGACAGGTATTTGCTGGCGGCGGTATAGTTGCCCAGGATGAAGTGAATGCGCCCCAGGCTTACAGCGGTGGCGTCGAAGACTTCGGGGGCCTCAACCGTCCGAAAAAGCTCGGTCAGCTCGCGGCCGGCGGTGGTGGCCGAGGCCGTGTCGTCCTGCGCGCCAAAGACGGCCATGGCGGCCAGGTAGCGGGCGTGGTCTTTCCAAATGTTTTTCTCGGGCACAAGTCTGGCCAGTTTGCGCGCAAGCGGGTAGTTTTTATGATCGTAGGCCCGTTCGGCCTGCAGCAGTTTCACGAAGGCCTGCGATTCCACTTTGAGGTTTCCCGCATGATTGACGCGGTCGAGCAGTTTTTCATCGGGCGCGGTCTTGGCCAGGCCGGTTTCGCGTGAAAGCTGGCTGAGCGAAAGCACGAGGGCATTGTTGAAATCCATATCGCTTTGAGCCGGCGTGTTCGAGAGCGCGCGCCAATGAGCAAGGCTGGCCAATCCGTGTTGTCCGGCATCGTCGAGCACCCAGCCCACGAAGCCCAGCGCTTTTTCGCGCGTCAGGTTGTTTTCGGATTTCTGCCCCAGGCCGAGCAGTACGCCCATGGCTTCATCGCGGCGGTCGAGCAGCCACGCAAACAGCCCTCGTATCAGGGTCGGGTGGCAGGGCGTTTATTTTCTGCGGCGGGGTGGTGTCGAAGGCCAGCAGCGTGGTGGTGCGTTTGAAGTGCAGCTTTTCGGTATTCACCGGCTCGGCCTCGAGCTTGCCCGCGAAGCGGGCGCGTGATTTGAGCACGGCCGTTACTGGAAGACCCGGCGCGAGTGGCAGGCGTTTCTTTGAGCGGTAGGTAAAAGAGGGGATGGAGGAAACGTCAATCCGCGGCACGGTATGCGGCAGAGTCAGTGCGGGCTGGAAATGCACTGGCGTTACCACGAATCGCGCGCTGGCCGCGCCCAAGTCATGCTTGTACGCGTATTCGGATTGTTTCGGTTCCTCCATCTGGAATCCGGTCGAGGCCACGACCGGATTCTTGTTGCTATCGGATTTCTTCGGTGACTCGGATTTCTCAGGGGTTTTTTCGGTGGACTGCTTGGGTGCGGGAATCGGAGCAGTGGTGTTCACCGCGGCTTTTTCGCCCCGAGCCGGAGCCAGGGCCACGGCGACCTTTTCCTTCATCATCTCCCACCAGCTGGTGGCCTGGTTGACCAGGCGTTGAACGTAGCTCACGTTGGCTGGCTCATCGGCGCGCACGGACAGCGGGATGGAAAGAAGCGCCAGCATAATCAGGGCCACGCGCATTAGTTTTTTCACAACTGCCTCCATTCAATTGAACAGGTAGCTGATGCCAAACATCAGATTCTGGTTGGTAATAGTGTCGCTGAACGAGCCGGTTCCACCGTTTTTGATGGCTGCCGTACCGGTACTCGCGTTGATGGTATCGTCATAACGCATCCAACGGTATTCCACGCGAAAGTTCCACCGCGGCGTGATCCAGAACTTCTGACCCACCCCCATGCTTGGCGTAAAGTGGGCCGCGTTGGTTTTGGTTATGCCCGCGCCCGGAGCCAGATAGATGTCAAAATGGCTGATCTTGTTGCCGAACAGCGAAAACTTGCCGTAAATGGGCGTGAACAGCGCGGATGCGCCCAGGTAGTAGCGTTCCTGGTTGAAGTCGATGGTCGAGCCCGTGGCGTCCTTGAAGCGCGACAGCACGTGCGAGTCGCTGGCGAGCATCTTGTAGCCCATCAGTTCGGCGCCCCACATTTCGCTGAAGTGGTACGCGGTCGAGACGCCCACGGTTTTGGTGTCCTGAAAGTCGACGCGTTGGTAGATGCCGAACAGCGGCGTGAC
>JACQAW010000237.1 GCA_016194725.1 Deltaproteobacteria bacterium | reverse complement strand
TGCGACTTCGCCGGAATGGGTAGAATCACTACAGTTAGCCCCTGCTTGCGCCAGGCCGCGATGAAATCCCGATTTTCCAGGGCACTGTATATTTCGGTGAGCGCGAGCGAGGCAGGGGAATAAAAGTCGGGACGGCTATGAAAATACCAATGAGTGGGCTGCTTGGCACCAAGCGCAATCCACTGAGGCGTCAGATTTTGCCAGTAGTTGAGCACCTGCCCGACACCGCCCAGCCACCGCGCATTGAAGATGTCAAAGCTATCTTCTTCTCCCTGGAATGGAAGGGCGTGATTCTGCAACGCCAACAAGTAGTACCCGCAAAGAAAGATAAGAGTGCCAATGGTCAACGGATTGCGTTTCAGCATTTCGCCCCTAAAAACGAAAATATATAAATTGAATTTGCTGTGAGCTGAATAAAAATATGAGAGCAACAAACCCCAGCACCGCGGCAAATGCCCGGCTGCTGGCAAAGCAGTTTTCCATAAAGAAACAATAAATAATCCCAGCCGCTGCCGCTAAGAGGCCGACAACATGACCCTTCAGTAATTCAGGCTGCAGGCTGACGCTTCCGCCAAACAGCAGCACGTTATAAATACCGGCGGCCTGCCGCAGAGTATTCGCCCGAAAGAGCACCCAGCCCAGCCAGGCGACGCCCAGAACCTTGATACGGCTCGTCATGCCACCTTTGAAAACACCGCCCGGAGCGAATTTTTCAAGGCATAGAAACAATCCGTGCCAGCAGCCCCAGGCAATGAAGGTCCAGCCCGGGCCGTGCCACATGCCACCCAAAAGCATCGTTATGAAAACATTTACCGCGGTGCGAACTCTGCCATGGCGGTTTCCGCCCAGCGATATATAAACGTAGTCGCGCAGCCAAAATGAAAGTGACTGATGCCAACGACGCCAGTAATCGGTCAGGCTGGTGGCCAGGTACGGACGGTCGAAGTTGCCAGGAAAAGAAAATCCCAGACACTGCCCAAGCCCGATTGCCATCAGCGAATAACCCGAGAAATCAAAGTAGATCTGCATGGCATAGGCGCTCACGCCAACACAGACGGCAAGACGGCTTTGCGCGAGCAAAGGTTCAAAGGCATAAGGAGTGAAAATCGCGAAATGATCCGCGAATACGACCTTCAAAAACAACCCTCGAAAAAAAAGCGTAAGCCCTTTTTCGAGCTCCATTCCGCCATAGTTCTGGAATTGTCTCGCAATGTCGGAATAACGGGTTATCGGACCGGCGACAAAACGCGGAAACATGCCGATAAAGCCAAGAAAACTGCTAAACCCCAACTCCTTTATCTTGCCCCGATAGACATCGATGACAAAGCTAAGCGACTCGAACGTGTAAAATGAGATGCCGACGGGCAGCGCGATACTGGAGGAGTATTTGAAATACGCCAGAAGCGCCAGATTCTGTAAAACCGAAAGCGAGACGAGGGCCCGTCTGAGCTGCGGCGTTCGGCTTCGAAGCAGCATGGTCGCCCAAGCGTAATCCAGTAAGACGCTGCCCAAAAACGGCAGAAGCCACCAGTGGTGGGACCAGCCGTAAAATACCAGTGTGGCCAGAAACAATACGATCCGGGCCGGCGCCGAAAACGTGCCGCCGCAGTACCGGCCCAAAGCCAGCCGGTGAGCGACCATTGCCGCCGGAAAAAAATAAAAGAGAAAGACCGCGTCAGTGAAAAACAATCAAAGGGTCCAGCGTGGCTTGTCCACAACGTCCACATAACGGAATTGTTTTTTTGCGGTAGCGTTAAGTTTATTCCAGGTCGTCTTTGCCATGGTGATCTTGTTGGTAAACGGAATTACCGGATGCACGCAGACCGCCGATAGCCACGGCCTGAAATCCTGGCTGGGATTGGGCATGCCCCTATGGATCAGCCGCGTATCCCGCAGGAAGAGCGAGCCTGCGGGCAGAAAGGGCCGTACGCCTTTTTTCTTTCCGACCTGACCGTCGAGTCTGTCGTTAAACCGCAGCTTCGAATCAATCAGCTTATGCGAACCGGGCCAGAGCTCCAAGACGCCATTGTCTTCATCCATGTTGACCAGAGGCACGGCCAGGGCAATAGTCGTCGTCGGCAACGGGCTGTTGAGCTGCGGCAAAATGGGCGAAAAATCGCGATGGATGTGCTGGGGTTTTTTTCCGCTGGTATTGAATCCGACGTCATAAAGAGGCGTGTAATGGTCGCTGGTTCCGAGCAGCGCCGAAACAATCGTGTGCACTTTTTTATTTCCGAAAATATGATTGGAATAAAAAGTGATTTCCGGCACCGGACGAATGACCACGAAGCTTGGATGCACGACAAAAGAGACCAGCGAGCCGGGGCCCAGGAAGCGACGATCGGCTCTGGCGGCGAACGAGGCGCGCAAAAAAAGGTCTTCGGCGGCCGATCTCCAGCTGTTCACGAGTTTTTTTGGAAAAAAACCCGATAGGATGACATGGCCAGTATCGTCAAATTCCGCCCGGATTTTATTAAGATTTCGCTTCGTCATGCAAGCTTTGATCATATATAAAAGTGACAGGAATGAAAGAGATCGAGCAAATTCCGTTTCTGACCAGGCAGGAGTGCGAACTCGTGCGGAACAAGGTGCTGGGATTGCTGCCGGCATGGCGCAAGCTGAAGTGGCCGGGCTCGCGGGGCAAAGCCCCTTTTTACATTCTGGGATATTCCATCTTCTCGTGTCGCCGCAATGCCAATCGCATGCGTGAATATCGTCGCGGCTGCTCCAAGCTAAATCCCTTGCTCGAGCAAGAGTTTTCCTGGATTTACGCCCGTCTCAAAAAATTGCTGGCCCGTACGCTTGGCGCACCGGTTCACTTTAGAAAAGATGCCAGCCTTCCGGGATTTCAAATTCTGCTCAATCACAGCGCCTTTGTGCAGCTTTCCGGCCACTGGCATGTCGACCTTGATTCCACGCTGCTCAAATGGAAGGAGCCCCTTGATTACAGTCAAATTCGTGCCTTTACCTTGCCGGTCACCCTGCCGCAATGCGGCGGCTCAGTCGACTACCTTAAT
>JACQAW010000236.1 GCA_016194725.1 Deltaproteobacteria bacterium | reverse complement strand
TTGGGCGTGAAGCGTCGAATTTTTCCGTCCGGCCCCACCATTACGATGGGAATATCCACGCTCGCAAGCAGATTGGTCAGGTCGTTGTTCAGATGAATCATCTCGGTGTTCCGAGTTTGCATCTCGTCGTTCACGGTGGTCAGCTCTTCATTAGCCGACTGCAGCTCTTCCTTGGCGGTTTCCAGCTCCTCGTTGGTGCTTTGCAGCTCTTCGTTCGTGCTCTGCAGCTCCTCATTGGCCGAAACCAGCTCTTCCTGCGAGGTTTCGTACTCCTCGATCAACGACTGCTGATATTCCTGGTTGGCGGAAAGCTTCTTCTGCAGCTCAACCTCGTTTTCAGCCCTGGCCGGGGCGGGCTCGCGGGACTGTCGCGTGTTCTGCCCCCGGAGCTCCTCGAAAAATATGGTGAAGTAACGCTCTTTCATCTGGGACGGCGCCGGAATAGGCACGACCTTCACGGACAACGTCCTGAGCTTTCCGTCATCACGAATTTGCAAACCCTTCTTGAGAATCGGCGCATTTTTCTTGCGCGCGGCTTGAACCGCGGCTCGGAGGTCGGCAATCAGCTCAGGATGAGCCATGCGCAAAAGATTCAGGCTGGGATGCCCCGGCGACAGCTCCAAAAACGGCGCCGTGCGGCCCCTGGCTTGTACGATTTCAAAACCGTTGTTGATCACCACGCTGGGCGGCGCATATTCGAGCAGCGCAATGCGCTCCGACTCCCGCTGCACGTCCATGCTCTTGAGGTACGGCTCGGGCAGCTTGTTCTGGACATTCAGGCGTTCGACCGCGTAACGCCCCACCGGAAAGCTCATTCGAAGCGGTATAGAGGTGTTTTTCTTGAAAAATAATTTATTGCTCTTGTCGGTCAGCGAAAAAAGATTCGAAAATCCCCCAACGGATTCCGACTTGCCCAGTAGAAGAAGGCCATCGGCGTTCAACGCGTAATGAAAAACGGGCAGCGCCTGGCGCTGCAGCTCGTTGTCGAAATAGATCAGCAGATTCCGGCAGGATATCAGGTCGACTTTCGCAAAAGGCGGGTCACGGGTAACGTCGTGCCGCGAAAAAAGACAGGAGTCGCGCAGCCATTTGGCGATGTGGTGGCCGACTCATCCTGGAATTCGATGAAGGTCATGGCCAGCGAGTACACCTCTTCACCGGTCGAGCAACCGGGCACCCAGATGCGAAAGGGCTGGCTTCGGTCGCGGGTTTTGAAATATTTGGGCAGAATTTTGGTTTTGAGCGCCTCGAATACCTTCTTATCCCGGAAAAAACTGGTGACATGAATCAAAATATCGGCAAACAGCGCTTTGGCCTCGTCAGGATGTCCTTCGAGGTACGCGGCATACTGGGCCAGGTCGTCGGTCTTTTGCAGCAGCATTCTGCGCGCAATGCGTCGCTGAATGGTGCTGTGTTTGTAATGCGAAAAATCGACGTTCGTACCGCTTCTGAGAACCGAATATATTTTTGCGAGAATCTCGCTTTTTTTCAGCGGCTCGCTCTCGACATCCGTGGCCCGGGGAATGACGTATGGGTGCCTGGCAATGCTGACCAGCTCAGCCGCCAGTCCTTTCGGGTCACGAATGATGTCAACTGCTCCTGAGGCGATCGCGCTTCGTGGCATGCCATCGTATTTCGCCGATTCCGGCTCCTGTACCAACGTAATGCCACCTTCGGCTTTGATCGCACGCAAACCCTGCGTGCCATCTGACGCCGTACCCGAAAGCACCACGCCAATAGCGTGGGTGCTTCGCTCGGCGGCAAGCGCGCGCAGAAAATGATCGAGCGGCAGGTGCTGGCCTCGCGTTTCCGATCGCGGCAAAATCTTAAGCCGGCCCTGGCTGAATCCCAGGTTGCAGTTGGACGGAATCACGTAAATGTTATCGGGCATCACTACCATGCCGTCTTTTATTTCCCTCACGTGCATTCGCGTCGAACGGGACAGGATTTCGGCGGTCATGCTTTCGTGCGAGGGGTCCAGATGCTGAATCACGACAAAGCCCATGCCGGTATTCACAGGCAGATTGGAAAGTATTTCCCTGATCGCCTCCAGTCCGCCGGCCGAAGCTCCGATGGCGACGACGGGAAAACCGGCCTGCGGGGGAGTGGGCGCCAGTTTGACGTTTTTCCGCGCGCGACCTTTTTTTGCCGCGGGCTTGGCGGGCTGTGTTTTCTTTTTCATGACAATTCAGGGCTAAATATCACATAACGTTCGTGGAAAGTGCACCACTCTTTGCCATTATCGAATCGCTTTTTTTTAAATAATTCTAACTTGGCGATACCCTGATTTCACACGACTGCGCAATGCATCAATGTCCGGCAATTGTTATAAACCGGTTTTGCTGATTGAAGATGATTCCGGAATCGCCGAGATCATGAAACTCTCGCTCGAGCTCGAAGGGTTTCCTGTTTACGCTACCTTTGCAAGTCGGTTTCTCTTGATATGTTTATAGGTATTGCGAAACAGCACTGCAGCTGGGCTAAAACTGATTTAAGTGTGTAGGCTCGTACCATGACATTCACGCGCAAGCCGGTGTTCTGGATCCTGCACTTCCTGTTTTTTATTGCGTGCGTGCTCTACGCCTGGAAAAATTTCAACCGGGCGTTCCCGTTCGTCGACATCCAGATCAAAATGGACCGGAAGACCGCACTGGAAAAGGCAGCCCAGCTTGCCAGCGACCACGGATTATTTCCAAAACAGGGTTATCTCAAGGCGGTTACTTTTCAGATCGACTCGCCCACCCAGAACTTTATCGAGCTCGAAGCTGGCGGGCCGCGCTCGCTCAAGAGCATCCTGAAAGAAGGCGTCTACACGCCCTATACCTGGCAGGTGCGCCATTTCGCGCAGGGACAGACCAATGAGTCCCGGCTCAGCTTTACGCCTGACGGCACGCTCTATGGCCTGTGGGAAAAAATTTCGGAAGACGATCCAGGTGCCGCACTGGATGCGGCCCAGGCACGCAAGCTCGCGGAGTCGAGCGCGCAAGGCTCCTGGGCGGTCGACCTAAAGCCTTATCATCTCGTAGAGCAGGCTTCGCAGACTCGCAAGAGCGGGCGCGTGGACCACAGCTTCATCTATGAGCGGGGTCAGGTGGGCGACGGCAAATATCGACTCAAGCTTTCGCTCTCGGGCAATCGCCTGTCCGAAATCAGCCGCTTCATACAGGTGCCCGACGCGTTTTTTCGCCGCTTCGAGGCCATGCGCTCGGCAAACAGCACCGTGTCTTCGCTGGCAGGCGCGGTGATCGTGCTTCTGTATGGATTAGGTTTTTGCGGTTTCGGTCTTTTTACCCTGGCCCGTCGGCACGCTGTGCTTTGGCGCAGGCCGGCGGCCCTCGCGGCCTTTATTTCGCTTCTGCAGTTCTTGGATCACTTGAACCGGCTGCCATTGGAATGGATGGACTACGATACGGCAATTTCAACCCAAGCCTTCGTCGTTCGGCTGGTGACCAACTGGCTGCTCGAGGCGATTTTCGATTTTATCATCGTCGTTATCCCGCTCCTGGCCGGCGAATCCCTGAGTCGCCTGGCCTTTGCAGATCACCCGCAGCTTTGGCGGGTTTTTACCGGCGACGCGGCCGGCTCACGCCAGATTTTCGGCCGCATCCTGGGAGCCTATCTTCTGGTGGGCCTGAACTTTGCCTGGGCCGCCTGGATTTATATCGTCGGCTCCCAGCGCCTGGGCTGGTGGAATCCCAGCGAGCTGCTGTTTCACCCTGACGAGCTTGCCACTTACTTTCCGTGGCTGACCTCGATTGCCAACTCGCTGCACGCGGGCATCTGGGAAGAATGCCTGTTTCGCGCGGTGCCGCTCGCTGGCGCCGCGCTGCTAGGCAACCGTTTTGGCAGGCGTGCCGCCTGGATCGCAGGCGCGTTTATTTTGCAAATGCTGGTCTTCGGAGCCGCGCACGCCGACTATCCCGCGCAGCCTTCGTATGCGCGGCTGGTTGAGCTGCTGGTGCCTTCATCCTTGTTCGGGGGCATGTATCTGCTGTTCGGGCTCCTGCCGGCCATGCTGATGC
>JACQAW010000235.1 GCA_016194725.1 Deltaproteobacteria bacterium | reverse complement strand
GAGCAGAGCTCTGGTTTTTTGTGAATGGTTCGGCACTCGCCATGGCCGTTCCAGAACTTGCCGTCTGGAAAGTTGTCCCTGCCATGGTCGGTGGTGACGATCAGCGTGGTGTTGTCTTTGTAAAACGGGTCGTCTTGCAGCAGCTTCCACATGCGGCCAAGGTAGTAGTCCTCTTCGGTCAAGGCCTTGTGGTAGTTGAAGATGCCGTAGTTCAGCCCCAGCTTCTCCTGAGCGTCTTGCTGAAGATGCGCCTCTTCGTCGGCATCCACCAGGTGCACGAAGATAAAGCGGGGGTGGCGTTTGGGGACTTCAGAGGCAAATTCGAAAAAGGTGTCCATGTCGCTGCGCGAGTCCTTGTAAACCTCAGGCTTCAGGTACTTGTCGTGACCCAGCCCCGTTTTCCAGCCGCAGCTGCGATAAAAGTCGGCCGCGCCCGCCAGCTCGCAAATCGCGCTCCACGACGCGTGGATGGCCAGATCATTGAAGCTCAGGTGCAGGCCCTCGAATAGCGCGTCGAAGATGGTGGGGTAATGGCTGTGCCGGTCTTCGGCAGGAGTTTTGTTGCCGATGATTTTTTCCTGGCGGCGCCCCGCGAAGATATCGGCATAAGCTGGAAAGCTTACGCCAGCCGGGTTGCTGATCTTGAAGTCCGAGAAGAAAACGCCTTTCTTTCTCAAGGCGGTGAGGTTGGGCAATAGCTCGGCCGTGCTGACGGGCCGGCCGTCGTCGTCGGTGGCCTTGTTCTCGACCTCGAGCGCGCGCACGCCATCAAGCACGACCAGCACGACTTTCGGATCGCCAGCCCAGGCGCCTAAACAGGTAAATAGCGCGGCGCAACAAGAGAGCAGCATCATGATTTGTTTTGAAATGCCCGAATGACCATCGCAACGGGCTTCAGGAGCGCGCGAAAAAGCAGTCGGCCCGGCGGCACGTGAAGCAACGCGCGGGCGATTGCCGGGCTGACACGGTAGTAGAACGCCACGAAGAGGCGCCCTGGTGCGTATTGCCGCAGGGTGTGGTCGCGAAACGTCTGGAGAACGGCGACCTCGGGCGAAAGCGGTCCGAACACGGCGCTGGCGATAAAACACTTTTGCAGCGTATTGCGCAGCAGCCGGTGGGTGTTCTTGAAATCCTCCTTGTGGGTGCATTTGTCCGAGGCGATGTAGCGGCGCATGGCTTCTGAGGCCAGAATCGAGTGGGGGCGGCCCGCCGAAAACTCGTAAAACTTGTTGAGCGAGATGCGCAGGTCGAGCTGTTTGCCCTTCATGCGATCGAAAATCTTGGCCAGATCCCAGTAAATGCCGGCAATGAGCAGCAGCTCACCCGCTTCTTTTTTCTGGTCGAAGATCGAGGGCCGCAGCCCACCCACCGGCACGCTGTGATGGTGCTCGAGAATGGCAAGATACGCGCGAAAGGTATGCAGCGCCTCGCCGAACTTGGAATCCTCGTACTGCGACATGCCCTTGCGCGCGATAGCGATGCGTTTGCGCCACGATTCGAGGCCTATTATAAGGTTGTGACAGGATCGACATCAATGAATCTGACGCCCTCTTTGCGCAGAGTCTTGATTAGGGCGTTCAGAGCGGAAGATTTTTCCGACTTCACCAGAATTTGCCAGCGGAACTGATTGGCAATTCGGGCAATCGAGGCGGCAGCCGGCCCCAGGTAGGAAAATCCTCGCGCATCCGGATCAAGATGGTCAAGTAGCTGGCGCACCCGATTGGCCTGGTCGTGCGCCCGCTCTTCTTTGAGATCGCGAAATTCCAGCTGTGCCATTCGCGAAAACGGTGGATAGCCAAACTGCTGGCGATATTCGATTTCGGCTTCATAAAAGCCGGCGTAGTCCTGGTTGGCGGCGGCCTGAATTACGTAATGGTCGGGAAGAAGCGTCTGCAGAATGACCCGCCCGGGTTTGTCACCACGCCCGGCGCGCCCGGAAACCTGAGCCAGCAGCTGAAAGGTACGCTCGCCCGCGCGAAAGTCGGGCAGGTGCAGGTTCAGGTCGGCAAGCACCACGCCCACCAGGGTGACGTTTGGAAAGTCGTGGCCCTTGGCCAGCATTTGCGTGCCCACGAGAATTTGAATCTCGCCCCGGCGAAAACTTTCCAGAGTTGTTTCGAGCTTTTTAACGGTATCGGCCGTGTCGGCATCCAGCCGCTCCACCCGCGCCGAAGGAAACAGCCGCTTGACCTCGTCCTCGATAAGCTCGGTGCCCATGCCCATAAGCTTGATTTCGTAGCCCTTGCATTTCGCGCATTGCTCGACCGCCGGCATGCGCAGGTCACAATAGTGGCAACGCATTTCGCGTGCCCGTTGATAATAGGTAAGCGAGACGCTGCAGTTCAGGCACTTGGGCACCTCGCCGCAGTCGCCGCACATGACGAAGCTTGAAAAGCCTTTGCGGTTCACGAATACCATCGCCTGCTCTTTGCGCAGCAGTACCTCGGCCAGCCCTTCGCGCAGGGAGCGACCCAGAAGCAGTCGACTCTCTTTGGAGCCATGCAAGGCTTCCCTGTACTCGGTTTTCAAGTCCACGACCTGGATGGCGGGCATGGGGCGCTCGGCCGGCCTGGCGCGCAGCTGCAAGAGCTCGTGCTTGCCCTTTTCGGCGGCGAAAAAAGTTTCGATGGCCGGAGTGGCTGATCCCAAAATGGTGGCGGCGTTGTGCTGACGGGCACGTACGACGGCCAGGTCGCGCGCGCTATAGCGCAGGCGATCCTCCTGCTTGTAGCTGGGCTCGTGTTCTTCGTCGACGACGATGAGGCCGATGTCTTTGAGCGGCGCGAATACCGCGGAACGCGCCCCCACCACCACCTTGCGGGCGCCATTCAAGATGTCCCACCAGAACTCACGCCGCACTTTTTCAGTCAGCCCCGAATGCAGCACGGCAACCTGATCTTGAAACCGGTCCTCAAAACGCTGGCGCAGCTGCGGAGTCAGCGCGATTTCAGGAACCAGAATCAGGGCCGTGCGATCCTGTTCCAGAACGGCCTGAGCCGCCCGAATGTAAACCTCGGTTTTTCCGCTGCCCGTCACTCCAAAAAGCAGGAATGATTTGAATTTTCTGGCCTTGATGGAGCTGCGAACCGCAGCCAGTGCCGTTTCCTGGTCGGCTGTCAGGCGCAAGGGGCCGATGTTGCGGGCATGGTCGCCGGCTAGATCGTCGGTGCCGGACGCGCGTTTTCGGGAAATTTTAGGTATCTTGAATATCGCCCTGGGAAACGCGCTGTTGAAAACTTCGCCGATCGGCAGCTGATAGTAATCGGCGATCCAAAGAAAGAACTCCAGATCTTTTGGCGAAAACACCGGCTTGGCGAAGGGCGAACTTAGGACTTTCTTGAGCGCGAAGCCTTTGAGTTTCGGGTCTGCGAGCGTGGTGAATCCGACCACGAAGCCATCGCTCGTTTTCGAGCCCAGGGGAACCTGCACCACTGATCCGAGGACAACGCTGTCTTCGAACTCGATTGGAAGCAGGTACGAAAGAGCCCCGGGCAGGGGCCGCGGCAACACGACCTGCGCGACCTTTGCCGTCGCTACCGTATCCATTTGAAATACGTTTCGATGAATTCCCTGAGGTCGCCGTCGGGCTCCTCTTTTTTCCGGCCCTCATCTTCGCCTTTGCCGGCGCTGCCAAACGGACGCAAATCCTGCGTCTCGATTTTCGCCCACAGCAAGCCTCCGCGCAGTACCTGTACGTTGCGGGGATAGAGGAAATTCTTGTAGACGCCGTAGGCCGAAAAGCGGAACTCGAGTGCCTCGCTGGCCATTCCCATCTCGGGCGCGGTTGGAAATACCGCACGCATGGGCAGGTAGCTTTCTTTCTCGATCCAAAGCGCCGTTGAGGCGTACGCGTCCAATTTTTTTGTACGATCGCCGATTACCACCGCGATGCGGTTGTCGTAACGCTCAAGCGCGACGCCGCTTTCGGGCTTGTAAGGCATTGCGCCTTCTTTTTCCGAGTAAAGCGCACCCTCTGTTTTGAGCGGCAGGCCCAGCGCGTGAAAATGCTCGTAAATATTCGCGCCGTCCTTGATGAATATCAAATCATAGGGCACGGGGCGATCGGTGTCGCCCGGGCGGGTTCCCAGCAGCTTGCGGGTGTGCGAAGCCACCTCGTTTCCCGCTGAATTGATTAGCTTGATGCTGGCATGCTCGGCGTCGCTCAGCACCAGCGACTCGGTAAGCACGAAGGCGATTTCGCCGTTCTTCTTGTAAAAGGTGAGCTTGTTGCGAAACCGGCCATCGTCGAAGTTGGCGTGCTTGCGGCCCAGCATGCGCATCATGAAAAAGCTCGGTGGAACGTACGCCCTGGCAACCGGTGCCGAAAATGCCATCGCGATGAAAAGGCCTAGAGCAGTCATGCGCTACCTCCGGTTTAGTTCATGTACTCGGCAAGAATTTTTCGCACGCCTTCGGCCAGGTCGGGCCGTTTGAGCGCAAAAGCCACGGTTGCTTCGATGTATCCGAGCTTATCGCCAGTATCATAGCGTCTGCCATCAAAAAGATACGCATATAGCCCGTCTTGCACTGCCAGGCGCGCCAGGGCGTCGGTGAGCTGAATTTCGCCGCCGCGGCCGGGTTTGGTTTCGGCGATAAGCTCGAAAATTTCCGGAGTCAGCACGTACCGCCCCGGGCAAGCAAGCTGGGAGGGAGCATTCTCAGGAGACGGCTTTTCGATCATCTCGGATACCTTCATCAGCTTTTCGTTGATCTTTTTGCCGCCGACGATTCCGTACTTCGACACGTCTTTCTTCGGCACCTTCATGACGCCGATGACCGAGGTCTCGCGTTCGTCGAATACATCGATGCATTGCTTGATGCAGGGCACTTCGGAGACGATCAGGTCGTCGCCCAGCAAAACAGCGAAGGGCTCGTCGCCCACGACCTGGCGGGCGGTAAGGACGGCGTGACCCAACCCCATCGGATTTTTTTGGCGCACGCAGATGATGTTGGCCATTTTTGAGACGCGCTCGGTCATTTCGAGCAGCTCTTCGTTCTTCTTTCGTCGCAGCGTCTCTTCGACCTCGAACGAGTGGTCGAAATGGTCAGCGATGGAGTCTTTGCCCCTCGCGGTGATGAGAATGATGTCTTCAATGCCCGCACCGACGCATTCCTCGACAATGTACTGAATCATCGGTTTATCGATGATCGGAATCATTTCTTTAGGAATCGACTTTGTTGCGGGAAGAAAACGCGTTCCCAATCCGGCCGCTGGAATTACCGCTTTCCTGATTTTCATGACGCCCCTATGCAGTGGTTGTACCACCGCCTAGGTCATGCAAACCGATAGCGGTGTTCGGCACCCTCGAGCTCAGACTTACAATCGATGCAAAGCGTTGTTACGGGCCGTGCCTTGAGCCGTGGTTCGGCGATTTCATCGCCACAGCGTTCGCACTCACCGAAACTGCCATCATCGATACGGCGGAGGGCTTCTTCAATCTTCGTCATCAGCATGCGCTCGCGGTCGCGAATTTTCAATTGAAGAGTCTTGTCTGTTTCGACGCTTGCGACGTCAGTCCAGTCAGCGTAGACTTCATCATCATGGCTAATCTGATTAACAGTTTCTTTTGTGTCGCGCTGAAGCTCAGCCAACTGGTTTTGCAAAACTTTGCGAAAGTATTCGAGTTTCAATTTATTCATAAGCGGCTAACCTTTAACCCAGCGCGCTATCGAAGTAAAGTCTACCCCCGGGGTGGCTTCGTTTTGACGGCCGGGCTTGTTATTCTGGCGTGCACCAATACCGTTTGGGCCTTAGATTTTCAATCATCTCGAACACTTAGCCTTTCCCAAGCCGGTCGGGGCGGTGCACTCCTCAATGATACGATTACGCTAAATCCTAGTCTTCTGGGCTTCCAAGCCGCCTCGGCCGTGTCGGGCACGTTCAATTGGCTGAACAATGCTCAAACGCAGGCGGGATTGGACAACCGGTTGTTCAATGTCTCTGTTATCGATGGTAAAAACCAGTACGTCAATGCAGGGCTATCGTTCACCCGCCGTCCCGACCTTGATTTAATACATGTGGCGTTGGCCAAGAGGGCCACGGAGTGGCTTTCTTTTGGGACGACGGTAAAACGGTTTACGACCAGCAAAAACAATGTCGCCTCGCAGGGCGCGCAGATTTCAGGATTTGAAGGCGGTCTGTCGATGGGCATTGCGTTGCCGCCCACGGTTACCACCCTTCCCGTCCAAATTGGCCTGACGGCCGACAATCTCAGGCACAAGGTCCAGGATGAGCAGTACGTTGGCCCGCGCCAGCTTGGCGGTGGCGTCAAGGTCACGTTCAACAAGAAGCTGATGCTTTATGGCGATACCGTCGAGAATTTCTCGAACTTCTCGGGAGCTTTTCCGACTTACTCGGGTGGAGCCGAGATTGCGGTAACCGACGACATCTACGTGCGCGGCGGTATGTTCGGCTTCGTTGAAAAGGGCTGGAGCGCTGGCGGCGGCTGGGTAGGTCCCAAGATCGGTCTGAGCTATGGCTATCAGAATCGCCACCAAGGGGCGGTTCGCAGCTTTGACCATGCCGTGACCATGGACATCTACATGTGAGCCGGTCTACTTCCAGAAGACCTTGGATTTGCCTGTAAACGGATTTTTGCCCACTTCGATTTTGCCCTCAATGCCATACAGGTCGGTCATCAGTTCGTTGGTCAGCGTATCGGCCATGGGACCCTGAAGATAAACGGTTCCATCGTTCATCCACAAGACATTCGGACAGAACTCGGCGGCGATATTGAGGTCATGGCTGACCAGAAAAATGGTAATGCCCTGCTTGTTCAGCCCTTTGACCAGCTCGAACACCCTGAGCTGATAGCGCAGGTCAAGATTGGCCGTGGCCTCGTCCAGAATCAATATCTTGGGCTCCTGGGTCAACGCGCGCGCAATCAATGCCAGCTGGGCTTCGCCTGCCGAAATTTCACCGATCAGGGAATCGCTCAGGGACGATATTCCAACCCGCTCGATGCTCGCTGCAGCGATATTCGAGTCAGAGCTGGTGGGCTGGGCCCAAAAAGATTCCGAGCGGGCGTATCTTCCCTGCAATACGAAATCGGACACGCTGATGGGGAAATGAGACTTTAAATTTCCGGGAACAAAGGCGATGTTGCGAGCCAGCTCGAGCCGGGTCCATTGCACGATGGGTTTGTCGTTCCAGAGCAGATCGCCCGTAACGTCAGCGCTGGGCAGCAGGCCCGCCGCGGCTTTCAGAAATGTCGATTTGCCGGAGCCATTGGGGCCGGCTACACACCAGTAGGACCCGGGCTCGGCGGTGAAGTTCAACCCGGCCAGGATGTTGCGTCCACCGATGCGATATTGAAAGCCCACGTCGCGTGCAACAAGTCTCATAACGCCGAACTCGGGTTGCTTGAAATTTTGGAGCGGGCCAGCACTAAAAAGGCTGGTGCCCCGATTAGGGCCAGCACCACGCCCACCGGAATTTCAGAAGGGCGGGCCACGACCCGCGCAAACACGTCCGAGCAAAGCAAAAAGCCAGCTCCCGAAACGAAAGAAAAAGGAATCAGCAGAAAGTGCCCGCGAATTCCCAGGCGCCGCAAGGCGTGGGGCACGATTAGCCCTAAAAACCCGATCACCCCGCTGGTCGAAACGCAAATTGCCGTCATGAGGGCGATCATGAAAAAAATTCTTTTGCGAAACATGGCCACGTCCACGCCCGAGCTTTCGGCGCTGGTTTCGTCGATGGCGATGAGGTCGAGCGGCTTCCAATGAAACCAGCCCACCGTCGAGATAATCAGCATCAGCAATAGGCTGGTGACCGATTCGGCCAGTGAAAGGCGGCCTAGCGCGCCCATGAGCCAGACCACGGAAGACGACCACATGGCCGGGTCGTTCATGGCCATGACCAGCGATGCCAATGCCGTAAAGAAAAAGCCCACGACCACGCCCGCCAGGAGTACCTCGGTGGCATGGCGAAAACTTCGGCGCAGCCAGATCGAGAGCATGGTCAGGCCGCCCATCGAGAACAGGAAGGCAAACACTCCCGAGCCCAATATGGGATGCCCCTTGAACAGTGAGCCGATAACGGCCCCCAGAGCTGCGGCCGAGGCGATGCCAATGGTATACGGATCAGCCAGCGGATTTCCAAGGCTCGCCTGAATCAGGGTGCCCGCCACCGCCAGGCCGCCGCCCACTGCGATTGCCGCTATAGTGCGTGGCATGCGCAGCAGAAGCAGAATCTGTTCGTCGTATTCGGTAGTGGCACCCACGCGCAACGAAAGCAGAATTCCGCCGAGCAAAATTAAAACCGCTGCCGCGGCGATATTTTTTGTTTTTGCATTCATAGGATTCGACGAAGTTCGCGCATGCCTTCCATGAGATTGAACCCTGGTTTGGTGAGCCAATCAACGGGCATGATGTGGACTCTGCCGCTTTTCACGGCTTTAAGCTTCTTGAACTGAAGCCAGAAATCGCGGGCCCGGTCGGCTTCGTCGCCGGTATCGGTAAGCCGGCAGATGATGATGACGTCCGGGTTCAAGGCAATCACTTCTTCGGGGTTGGGGCGTGGGTATTTCGTGGGTGCCGTTTCGAAAATATTGCTGCCGCCAGCCAGCCGAACCAGCTCATCGATGTAAGTCGCGTGACTTATCGTGACAAGGGGCTCCCAGCCGATTTGCACGAACACGTTATGCATCGGCTTTTGCGGACGAGTGGCAACGGCCAGGCTTTTGCGCAGGCCAAGCAGCCTTGCGTTCGTGGGGTCGCCAATTGCCGCGGCGACGATTTCCATCGAGCGGACGATTTCTGCCAGCGACTGGGTGTTTACCGTGATTACTTTAAGCCCCAGCTTTTCGAGCTGGGCAATCAGGCTGGCTTCGTTGCCATCCATGCTGGCGATGACCAGGTCGGGATGAGCCGCATACACCACTTCTGCCGATATGGAGTTGTAAGCGCCAAGTTTGGAAACGTTCTTGAGCGTCGGGGGCAGGCGCGAATAGTCGGGTGCGGCGACCAGTCTTTCGCCCGCGCCCAGGTCGATGACCGCTTCGGCAAGGCTTGGAATAAGCGCGGCGATGCGCGCGGGCCTGGTGTTGACCGCGACTTCCTTGCCGCGAAAATCCATAAGCGCGGCCTGGGCGCGGTGAGCCGGCCAGGCCAGCGCTGAAACAGCAGCAAGCAGAATGGCCAAGGTTGGAGTAAGCAGCTTGGTCCAGTTGTCGCGGTGGCGCGAAAGAACGACGAGCACCATGAGAGTTATGGCAAGCTTGGCAGCGTCAGATGACGTGAAAATCAGCGCACCACATACGGCCGTAAGCATCGCAAACAGCGACCCAATGGCAGAAACGCGAGTCACCCCCAGGGTCACGCCGTAAATCAAGATGCTTGCGCCCCCGAGCCACGGGTTGAAAGCGACAAGCGTACCCAGCGTGGTCGACACGCCCTTGCCGCCGCGAAAAGAAAGAAAGGGTGAAAAACAGTGGCCCAGCACCGCGGCCAGCCCATACCAGATGACCGGGTCTGGCAGGTAAATCATGGGCACGATGCCTTTGGCGAAGTCGAGCAGAAAGGTGAGTGCGCCCGGTACCACGCCCGCGGTACGTACGACATTGGTGGCGCCTACGTTCGTGCTGCCCTCTTTGCGAATATCCGCCACCCCCCAGAGTCGCGCGATAATCCAGCCAAAGGGAATCGACCCGATTGCAAACGAGCAGATCAGGTAGATGGTTACCTCATTGAGCATAGGCGGCGACTCCGTTGGCGAGTTGGGCGTTTTTACGAAGCTTGAAATACAGCGCCAGAGTGCCGGCGATGACCAGAATTGAGATGAACTGCGAAGTCGAAAGAATATCCTGAATCACGAAACCGCGGACCGTATCGCCCCGAAAAACCTCGATGATCGAACGTATGATCGAGTACGTGATTAGATAAGTGCAGACGATTTCACCGTCGAACTTTTTTCGATAACGCATGCTGCGGAGGCCGAAAAAAAGCACCATCAGGCATACCGACTCGTAAATCTGGGTGGGATGCACGTAGACCCCGCGCAAACCTGGCTCGACCAGCTCGGTGTAGAGCTTGATGCCCCAGTTGCCGCCCGTGGCTTTGCCGTGGCAGCAGCCCGCCGAAAGGCACCCCAGGCGACCGAAAGCGTGAGCCAGTGGAATTGCGGTGGCACCGATGTCGATGATTTTCCAGCGCGGCAGCTGGTAATGTTTCGTGTACCAGAAAAAAAACGGGATGCAGAGCAAGGGGCCGCCGAAAAAGACCAGGCCACCTTCCCAGACGTAAAAAATCTCGTAGGGGTGCGCAAGATAATGCGGGTAAAGCGTGATGACGTAAAGGATGCGCGAGCCGATCATGCCCACGAGCAGCGACCAGAACCCGAGATCGACGATTTTTTCGCCTGACAGCCCCTGGCGCTGGCCCTCGCGTTTGGACACCCACACGCAAAGCAGAAAACCCACGGCGATCAGGAAGCCGTAGCTATGGACTGGGAACGTCCCAATGTTAAGAAGTATGGGGAACATCTTCGAGTTTTGCCCGCTGATTTTTTTCTTTGATGATGATGTCGATGATCAGAAATCCGACGCCCACGCAGATTGCCATGTCGGCAACATTGAATGCCGGAAAGTGCGCATCATCCCAATGAAAATCGAGAAAATCGACGACGTAGTTGTAGGCCGCCCGGTCAATCAGGTTGCCGAAGGCGCCCCCGATGACCAGCGACAGCGCTGCTGAGAGCTTGAGATCGGTGTCTTCGACCTTGCGAAAAACGTAAAAGATCACCCCAAGAGCGATGAGCGGAACTATGATAAAGAACGGAACGCGCAGGCTGGCATCCCAGTGCCCCAGCAGGCCAAAGGCCGCGCCGGGATTGCGCACGTAAGTAAGATTGAAAAGGCCCGAGATGACCGAGGTTGACTCGCCCACGTGGAAGCGCTGCGTGACCAGCTGCTTGGTCAGCTGATCCAAGGATATGATCGTGCCGGTAACGGCAAGCAGTACGAGGTACTTTAGCTTCATCAAGGATTTCATCATTTACGATTGCCCCTCCACCGCATTCACGCAGCGGCCACAAAGTTCAGGATGCGCCGGCGTCTTGCCCACCTCGGGCAGGTAGCGCCAGCAGCGGGCGCACTTGTTGCCCGTGGCGCGTTTAACCACGACCTGGTCACCGGAGCCTACGGCGAACCTGGATACTTTAAGCAGCCCACTCAGGTCTTCGCGGATGGCCTCGAGCTCCAGGGCCTTGGAGTGAGGAAAAAGCACCTCGGCATCAAGTGAAAGCCCGATTTCCTTCGCGGCACGAGCGGTTTCAAGCGCCTTGTTTGCCGGCTCGCGCACGGTTTCGAAAAATAGGTCAAGCCGCTTGGCCGCAGCCTCGCGGCCAGCTAAGGGTGCCCAAACCGGAAAGTCGGCTTCGAATACCGAGCCTTTTTGTTTCAGGAACCCCCAAACCTCTTCGGCCGTGAAGCTCAAGATAGGCGCCAGGCCCGCGGCCAGCGCCACGCCGATCTTGTGCAGGGCCGCTTGCGAGGAGCGCCGTTCTTTTGAGTTCTTGGGCGACGTGTACAGGCGATCTTTGAGAATATCGAAGTACAGCGCGCTCAGGTCGACGGCGCAGAAGTTCACCAGCGCGTGGTACGCGAGGTGAAACTCGTACGACTCGTAGGCGTTGCGCAGCTTTTCGAGGAACTGCTCGGTGCGATAAAGCGCCCAGTGGTCCAGATCGCAGAACTCAGCGTCTTTCGGCGCCATCGAGGCGTCATAGTCGTAAAGGTTTCCAAGAATGTATCGGAAAGTGTTTCTGATCTTGCGGTACGACTCGGAAATACGGTCAACCGTTTCCATCGAAAAGTTCACGTCGTTGCGATAGTCTTCGATGACGACCCACAGGCGCAGGATTTCGGCGCCGTTCTTGCCCGCGAATTCGAGCGGATCGGTGACGTTGCCTTTCGACTTGGACATCTTCTTGCCTTCTTTGTCGTTCACGAAGCCGTGCGTGAGCACACGCTTGAACGGGGCGGCGTTGCGCCCTTCGACGGCCGTCAGCAGCGAGGTTTGAAACCAGCCGCGGTGCTGGTCGCTGCCTTCAAGGTAAAGGTCGGCGGGCCAGTGTACCTTGCTCTGGTTTTTAGGTGCGGCAAGCACGGCCGCGTGGCTTACGCCCGAGTCGAACCAGACGTCGAGAATGTCGGTTTCCTTGCGAAAGTGCGTGGTGTCCGTTTCGCCGCATTTGCATTTCGTGCCGGGGGCCATGAGCTTTTCGGCCGGCCACTCGTACCAGACGTTCGGGCCGTGCTGGTCGAATATTTTGGCGACGTGCTCGAAGCTTTCCTGCGAGCTGATGGCGTCGTCGCACTTGTTGCAGTAGAACACGGTGATCGGCACGCCCCAGACGCGCTGGCGCGAGATGCACCAGTCGGGCCGGCCTTCGACCATGCCTTGAATGCGGTTGATGCCCCAGGCGGGAATCCACTCCACTTTTTTGATTTCCTCGCTGGCGCGCTGGCGCAGTTTTGTGGGGCCGTCCATTCCGATGAACCACTGTGGAGTGGCTCGAAAGATGACGGGCTTGTTGCAGCGCCAGCAGTGCGGATAGGAGTGCTGAATCTGGTTAACTTTGATCAGGTGCCCGGAAGCGGTGAGCGCTTCGATGATTGGCTTGTTGGCTTCGAAAACTTTAAGGCCCGCCCAATGGGGCACATCGTCGGTAAACTTGCCGTAGGCGTTTACGGGCGCAAGCACGTCCAGGCCGTATTTTCTGCCAACCTTGTAGTCGTCCACGCCATGGCCAGGGGCCGTATGCACGGCGCCGGTGCCGGCTTCGAGCGTGACGTGTTCGCCCAGAATAATGAGCGACGTGCGTTTCATGAAAGGATGGTCGGCTTCGAGGTTTTCGAACTCAGGGCCTTTGAGCGTCGCGACCTTTTTGCCGGAAAGGCCCGTGTCGGCCAGAAATTTTTCGCGCAGCCCTTCGGCCACGACCAGCAGCTCGCTGCCCGTGTCGATTGCCGCGTATTCAAACTCCGGATTGAGGGCGATGCCCAGGTTGGCCGGAAGCGTCCAGGGAGTGGTGGTCCAGATAACCAGCGCCACTTTTTTTCGCTTGGCGGCGTCATTAAGAGCCGGAAGCTTTTTAAGCGAGGTATCTTGAAGATAGAACTTCACGTGAATCGAGGGGCTCGAGTGATCGGCGTATTCGATTTCGGCGTCGGCCAGCGCGGTTGCGCAGGTGGCGCACCAGTACACGGGCTTGTTGCCTTTGTACAAGTTGCCCGTTTTTGAAATGCGGCCCAGCTCGCGCACGATGTTGGCCACGTAGTCGTCACTCATGGTCAGATACGGATTGGCCCAGTCGGCAAAGCAACCCAGGCGTTTGAACTGCTCGCGCTGCTTGTCGATAAACGAGTGCGCGTACTCTTTGCAAAGCTTGCGGATGTCGACTTTGGAGAGCGAGTTCTTGTCCTTTTTCTCTTCGCGCAGCTTCTTTTCCACACCCAGCTCGATGGGCAGGCCGTGGCAATCCCAACCGGGAATGAACTCGGTGTGAAAGCCGTTCATGTTCTTGTACTTGACGACGATGTCTTTCAAAACTTTGTTGAGCGTGTGGCCCAGATGAATGTTGCCGTTGGCGTAAGGTGGCCCGTCGTGAAACACGAACATGGGCCTGTTGCGGCGCAGTTCGGCCATGCGTGCATAAGTCTTGTCGGCCTCCCAGCGCTTCACCTGTTCGGGTTCGCGTTGGGGCAGGCTGGCCTTCATTGGAAAATCGGTCTGCGGTAAATTTAATGTCGATTTATAATCCACGGTTAAGGTATAGCTGGTTTCAAATGAAACTTCAAATAGGCGATAAGGTTCCGGATTTTACAACCACGGCTGCGTTTCGCGATACTGACGGGCGTCCACAGTCGTCGAAATGGACGTTATCGGAGCAGGTTAAAAAGGCACCTGTATTGATGGTGTTTTACCCTGGCGACAATACCCGGGTCTGCACCAAACAGCTGTGTGATTATCGCGACAACTGGGCCAGCCTGAGCCGCTTCAAAGTTCAAATCGTCGGAGTTTCAACCAACGACAAGGAAAGCCACGAGAAATTTGCTGCCGAGCAGAATTTTCAGTTCCCGCTCCTGGACGACTCCTCAAAGGAAATCTGCCGTCAGCTGGGAATGCTGATGTTTGGAATCGGCATCGCGCAGCGCGGCTTTATTCTGGTCGACGCTGAAATGAAGGCCCGGTACGTTTTTAAAGAGCTGCTTCCCGTGTTCAAGCGCACGGCCGCCGAAGTTGCAGAGATTCTGAAGACTCACGTCAACTGATCGGGCTGGCTACCGAGGCTGCCAGGCCGGCGTAACTCATGGTCATCGTTTCCTGGGCTACCGCGGCGCTCAATGTCGCGGGCTTTACTGTTCCTGGACTTTTTCACTAAAGAATTCCACCTTGCGGGATAATACCAGCTCAAGTACTAAATGAATACCGGAGGCACTGACTCATGGCTTCAGCCAGCAGACAAAAAGAGGCGCTGCGTATCGCGCTGTTCGCGTTCATCGCGGGTGCCCACCATGTGACCGAAGAGGTCGAAAAGACGCAAAGCCTGACGGCAGCCGGCAGCACGAAAGACGGCACCGAAATGCGCCATGCGATGCTTGAAGCCGACTATGCGCGCCTGCGCGAGTCCACGCAGCCGCTCGAGATGTTCACCGACATTCTGGACGAGGAAGGGCTCTACCCGTTTGGCGCGGAATGGCCGCGGGAAGCCCTGGCCATGCTTTCTGAAAAAGTGGTACCCCCCAAGCTATCCATCGACGAGGGCGAAAGCGACCTGCGCTTTCGTTTCAAGAAGGGCTTCAAGCTTCTGCTCAAGGAAATCGCTTCGAGCATCGAGAGCTCGGAAACTCATCGCAGCACGCTGGACCACTGGCTGGTTCTTTTGCTCAATACCTCGTTTCACGGTGGCGCGGTGGTTGCGGCCCGCAACGCCGAATCGCCCAAGCTCTACTACGACGTCATTTCGCAGATCGAAGAAGAAACCGACCCCTGGATGCGCTATCCGCAGCTGGAGGATCTGCTGGAAAAACAGCTTCGAAGTAGGCTGTTTTAAAACCCTGGGCCGCCGCCATTGAAGCGGCGTGCTCGGCGCGCGCGCCGGCTACGCAGTGAAAAACGATGGTCTTGTCTTTGGGCAGCTTGCTCAGAAATGTTTTCCATTCGGCATTGCCATCTTCAATTTTCGAGTTGGGCATCCAGCGGGCCTTGTCGATGGTTTCGGTGCGCTCTTCGGCCTCGCGCACGTCGACCACGACCGCGAAGTCGTTGACCAGCAGACCCAAGACTTCTTTGGGTTCAATGGCCCGGGGAGCGGGCGGCGCCGCGATTGCCTGAGCGCCCAGGCCCAGCACGCTGATTCCGAGCAGAAACGATAGTTTGGTTTTCATGGCGTGATTTTAGCGATCTGTGGGACAATTTCAAGACGTGAGATTTAATCTTAAGACGGTCTCTTTTGTGGTGTTTTTCATCTCGGGGTTCTGCGGTCTGCTGTACGAGATCGTGTGGTTGAGGCAGGCGTTGCTGGCTTTTGGTGCCATTACTCCGATGATTTCAGTCGTGGTGTCGGCCTTCATGTTCGGCACGGCGCTGGGCTCGTGGGTAGGCGGGCGCTGGGTGGTGGCGGTTTGCGGGCGTACGCGAATGTCGCCCATGGTGCTGCTGGCGATTGGTCAGGTGGTGATCGCGATCAGCGCCTTTGCCGTGCCGGCGTTGTTTAACGCCGGCGAAGGGTTGCTTTTACCGCTGGGCCCGATTGACTCGTTCGCGTATCTGTTTGCCTCGACGGTGCTGCTGGCCGCCGCCATCGTGCCTTGGACCTTTTTCATGGGAGCGGCTTTTCCCACCATGATCGCGTTCATGCGAGTCCTGAACAGCCAAAAAAGGCTGGGTTTCAGGCATCTTTATGTGGCGAATATTTTGGGCAGCATGTTTGGGGCGCTGTTAACCCCTTATCTGCTCATCGAGCTCAATGGCTTGCGCGGAACCCTGTCCATTGGCGCGCGTCTGAACGCGGTAGCGGCATTGGTGGCGCTGCTGGTGGCGCGGCACTACGGAAAACTCGCGTCGCCCGATGCCAATGCGTTGTCGCCGCGTCCGCGTGAAGTGCCCGAGCTGCGCGTGCGGCCGGGCCTGGTTCTTTTCATTATCGGTTTTTGCTCGCTGGGCACGCAGGTGGTCTGGACGCGCCACTACACGCCGGTGCTTGGAAACTCCATTTACGGTTTCGCCTTTTTGCTGGTGAGCTGCCTGTTTGGAACCTGGCTGGGATCGGGATTTTATCTGAGCCGGCAAACCGCCGGAAGGCAGAGCTCGATACTCGTGCCGTTGGCCATGCTTGCGATTTTTTCGGTGCTTGCGCCGATGCTGGGTGCC
>JACQAW010000234.1 GCA_016194725.1 Deltaproteobacteria bacterium | reverse complement strand
GTCCTGGCGGCACTGATCATCGGAGCCAGCATCGTTTTGCTGAGCAAAGAGCAGCTCGTGCTGCCCATGCTGCTGGCCGCGCTGTTACCGGCGTTTTCACCTTACTTTGTCGCGCGCAAGCAGGTGCGCCGCCATGAGCTCGAAGCAGATTCTTATGCCGTGTTTCGGCTGGGTGCCGACCTTGATGCGTTGAGCTCGGCTTTGCGGCGCATCGACACGCTCAACGACCTGCCCAGCGACCGCAAGGACCCGACCTCGGTTCTTTCGCCCGAAACCGCGCATCCCACCACCGAGCTGCGCATTTCTCTGTTGAATCAGGAACGGCTCAAGCGCCAGGGCCTTCATGCCAGCGACAGCCCGGACCGAAACGCGGCGTGAAAAGCTACGCGCAGTTCTGGCCGTACTATCTTGCGCAGCACCGCAACGCCACGTGCCGACGCTTGCATTTCATAGGCACCACGCTGGCACTGAGCTGCGCTGCCGCCGCTCTCGTTCTGCACCAGCCGCTGCTGTGGCTTGGCTCCCCGATAGCCGGCTACGGCTTCGCCTGGATCGGGCACGCCTTTTTCGAAAAGAACAGGCCCGCCACGTTTCGCCACCCCTGGTGGTCGCTGCGCGCCGATTTTGAAATGTACCTCAAAATGCTGCTGGGCCGGACGCTCTAATCCACCGCGAGCCGACATTTCGTAATGGTGGTCAGCAGCTCGTCGACGTCGATGCCCTTTTCGTCAAGCATCACCACCGGCGTCTGATCACCGCGGCGCCGCAGCGTCGCATAGATGTCCTGCGCGTTGATGCTGGCTGAGCGAATCTCGACCACGATCATGTCGAACTTGGATTGCTCCTGGCAGGCCAATCCCCGTTCGGTGGTTTCAACGAACTCGCACTCATGGCCCGCGGATTCCAGAACGGTGCCGACTACAAACGAAGTATTCCGATCATCGTCGATCACCAAAATACGACTCATAATGCACGCCTTTCACATACGTTCCACGTGTACTCACGATGTTCCCAGTGGCTCTATTTTAGCGCGTTATCTGTCGGGCAAATGCGTAATTTTTGTTTAAATCTTAAGATCTCTGAACGGGGGCAGTCCTGCGAAATCCCATGATTTTTCAGGCACACCCCTTGCTTCTGTTACTAAACTGCTGAAAACTAATCAGGACATGTTGCAAAAACTATCTGAAGACACCCGCGCGCCGCTCGCACTCTCAACCCTGTTGCTTGCCTTGCTCCTGGCCACCGTGCCCACGGCCGGCGCACCCCGACATGCGGTCGACGAGAATCCGCCCCCGGGCTTGAACGGACCTCAGCGCAAAGGGCTCATCGAGGCTATCGCGAAGTGGCCCTCGCGGCTGCTGCCGCCCAGCGCACCCGAGTCGCATGTGAGCGTGAAACTCGTCGCCTACAATACTCCCGACCACCCCCATGCCATCGGCGTGGGCCAGGCCATGCTGGTCGAGGCGCCCATAACCGAAGTGAAAAAAGTGCTCGAGGATTTTGACCATTACAAGCAGCTGTTTTTCGAGTTCAAGGACATTCATGTCGTCGAGCGCGAGGGCAATCGCGTGACCATGTTCTGGGAGCAGCCCATACCGCTGCCCTTCGTGCCCAATACGACTTATACGACTTATTTTTACACCTTCGATAGCGACCCCACGCACATCTTTTACCGCTACCAGCTCAAATCGAGCAACACGCTGAAATACAGCGACGGAATCATGGTGCTCGACCGCATTGACTCCAAAACCACCCGCTACACAGAGTATGATTTCTTTGATGCCGACTGGGGCATCGCCGCATCGCTGGCGCCGGCGCGCATTTGGCGCGACAGCCTGCGCGACATTTTTTTGACCGACATCGCCATCAAGCTCAAAGCCGAGCACCCCGACTGGAGCTACGACAAGATCAGGCAGGAGTGCAAGAAGCACTGGGAAGATGAGTACAACGACGACAGCGTGGGCGACATTATCAACGACAAGAAGGTTTTTTGAACTTGAAGTTGGTGGTGATACCCGGACTATACGCTGTTTGCCGGCTGGCGCCAGAAAGTGCCATTCCGACCTGGGCTTTGCAGGGTGGGTTTTTCAGCGTTTCCGGAACGGCTGACGAGCTTTCTGTTGTTTGCGTGCAGGACCAGGTACCTGCCGGAGTACAATGCGAGCAAGGCTGGAGCCTCATCAAAGTCCAGGGGCCGATGGATTTTGGCCTGACGGGAATTCTGGCCGCGTTGGCTGGTCCGCTGGCCCAGGCGGCCATCAGTATTTTTGCGGTTTCGACCTTTGAGACGGACTACCTGTTAGTGAAGGCCGAGAATTTGGAAAAAGCCCGCACTATACTTGTGGCAGCGGGGCATGACTTGAGCTGAACCGCACTCCGGTGCTGGCCAGTCGTCATGTTTTCAAGTGCTGCATCTGATGGTGCACACTGCAAAGCGTGGTCAGATTTTCGAGAATGTCGTCGCCGCCCAGGTGAACGGGGACGAGGTGGTGAAAATCAAGCCATCTGGTGTTTTCGCAGCGATGGCCCTGGCTGCCTTTGTGAGTGCAGCGAGCCTGGTCGCGAAGATTCAGCTGGTGTTTCAGGACGGCTGAGTTTGGCTTGCGCTGTCCGCCGTGCGGGGCTTTTATCCGCGGCGATACGGAGCGCAGCGCGTTAAAAATGATTTCTGACGTGAATTCAGATTCCAAATTGGTGGACTGCGGCGAGGGCATCGACATGGATTTGGACGTGGACGTGGGCTGGGATTCTGGCTCGGATTCTGGCTTGGATTCTGATTTGAATTCCGACTTGGATTCCAGCTTTGTGAGCTTGGCAACACTTCGCTGAGCCTTTTTCAGCGGATCATATTTTTCCAGATAAGCATCCAGCGCCGCCGAAAGCGTGTCCTCAAAAGTAGCGGCCCTCTGCAGTCGCTGGCTCTCCAGATCCTGCACCCGCCTGAGCTTTTGCATGCAGTAACATTTAACACGGGAAAACAGCCCCGCTTTAAACGCGCCAGGATGGCTAAGGCGCTGTTTAAAAAATCGAACTCGTTGCGAAGCCTGCTTCCGATTAATTGGTACGGCCAAAGGCCGCACGAAGCCAATGCGGGGTATCGCGGGACAGGTGCAAGGCATGGTGCTGACAAGAGGCCGAAATACGTCAATAGCTATTTGACGAAAAATAAAGATTTATTGAATATAAATAAAATATACTTATACAAGACGAGACAGCTTAAGTCCTGAGGCTCTGCAAGCATGCGATGCAAACGAAATTGCCGCATTCGCCACTGCCCCCGCAATTTGCCGCAAGCGCCGCTGCGAGCGCAATTTTCCGTATTCGCGACTGCGCAAGCAATTCCCGACATTCGCCATTGCGAACGCAATTCCCCAAATTTGCTCAAATCCAACTTCGACGCACCGCAAGCCGCAACAAGCTTCCAATGCCTGCTACTAGAAAGCACCGAACAACAAACCCATCCGGCGCAAGAAAACCCTGGTTCCACCCCAGCACGCAACAAGCAAGAGCGCCCAAGGCCACGAACCACCTAACCGAGCCGGAGCCACCGCACGAACGCGCCAGCAACAAACGAGCAAAACCCCCCACGTTCCCTTACAGGCCGCCCCTAGGCGATACGCTACCAGGTGGCGAAACCGGCCCAGTTCAGCAAGGGCTGAGAACGGGTACTGGTACGGGTTCCGGTCACCGGCCACACCCCCAACTCCAAACCCAAAGCGAATCTTACAAATCCGCCGCAATCCCAACATAACCCCATTCGGCGCGCGCCAGATTAAACTGCGCATACTTCAGCCGCTGATCCATCCCACGATAATACCCCGCCACCGCGCGCAAGGAGGTGTGGTGCGCCTCGCGAAAATGGTTGCCAAACAAAACGCCAAGCTGTGCGTGGGTATTGAACATCAAATGATCAACGCCCATCTCTTCACCGCCCAGCGCCACGTAGGGACTGGCATGGCTGACCTCGGAGGCCTGCCCCCAGGGAAACCATTCCACGAACTGATCAGCGGCCAGGATCTTCATCTTGGGCTCGGAGCCGATAATGGGCTTGAACGTTCCGCCCACACGCCAGTGCTCGTCGCAGTCGTGCACCACGCGCAGCATGAGGATTTCATCGCCCAGATTCGGACCTGAAAGGCTGGTGTCGTTGATGTCGTCGCCAGCATGTCCCGACAGGTGAGTCCAGCCGAAGAAAAACCTCAAATCGGGCCGTACCCGGAAATCAAAAAACAGGCCCACGCGCGCGTCGATGGTTTCGGTTAAAATCGTGTTGTACTTGGCATTGAACCGAAACGCGGCATCAGCTTTGGCGTGCACGATCAGCTGCGGGTGCCAGGCCCAGTCGGGGGCCTCGAGCAGCGCCATCGTGCTTCCCATCGCGCCCCAGGCATGGCGGGGCGTACGCCAGTAAGCTTCGGTCTGGGGCTCGTTGAACAGGCCGTAGGACTGAAACAGGTGATGCCGGTTTTCGGGCAGGAAATCGAAGCCGGCCTGCGCCCCGCGTGAAAACGTAAACCCCGTTACAACCAAAACAGCCGCCAGAACTCTGATCTTCATGACCGAAAGACTATCACGAAAAATGGATTCGAACAGTAGTCCCGGCCTGAACTTTCGACTCAATGGCAATGGTGCCGCCGTAGCTTTCGATAATGGTTTTGCACACGGTCAACCCCAGCCCGTTGCCGCCGGCGCCCTTGGTCGTGAACAGCGGCTCGAATACCTGAGGCAGGCATTCGACGGCAATGCCCGGGCCATTGTCAGAAAGTTCGAAATCCACGCCGCCGGCGGCCGCCTTGCGCAACGATATTTTCAGCTTGCCTCCGTCGGCCATTGCCTGCACGGCGTTGGTCAGCAGATTGACGAACACCTGAACCAGGCGAGCCTCATGGGCCACCGTTTCAGCCGACTCGTCCAAGGCCAGCTCGGCGGTAATGTCTTTCTTGCGAAAAAGCTGGCGCAGCAGCCGCAGCGATTTCTGCAGCGGCGCCGCGATCGCGATGCGGTTGGGCGGCGCAACTTCACGCGAACGCCGCGCGAAAGCGAGCAGGTCCTGACAGATTGTCGAGCCCAGCTCGACCGCCTCGATCATCTCTTCATTGAGCCGGATGCGGCGCTCATCTCGACTTTCGGGCTGGCTGCCGGGCCCGTTTTCCAGCTCGAGCTTGGTCAGAATCTGCTGCATGATGTTTCCCAGGTCGTGGCCGATGGAATGGGCCAGCTTGCCCACCGCGGCCAGCTGCTCCTGCGCCACCATCGCGTTCTGCTGCAGCTTGATCTGCTCGACATAAGCATGCTCGCGCTCACGGCGATTCCAGGACGAAACCAGCTGCCGGGCCTTCTGGATGATTTCGCCGCTGGTAAACGGCTTATTCAGATAATCCCATTGGTCTTGAAAGCGAGCGCCCAGAAACCGGGCGATCTCGTCCACTGAACGGTCCTGATACGCGGTGGCCAGCACCACGAGCAGGTTCGGATCCATTTCCCAGGCCTTCTGCATGAACTGCAGGCCGTCAATGCGGCCAGGCATGCGCACGTCGACAATGGCCCCGGCGAATCTGCGCCCCACCGAAAGCTCGCGCTGCACGATCTCGAGCGCCTGGTCGCCGCTTATCGCCTCGGTGACCTCAAAATGGGAAACAGGCCCGTCGCCGTCCTTGCCCTCGGCCCCAACCGCGTCGCCAGCTTGCGCGGGAGCCGAGCGCGACGACTCGATGCGCTCGATTTTTTCGGGACTCAGAAAGCGCCTATAGCCCTGCCTGATCTCGGGCTCGTCGTCCACGACCAGAATGCGCCGGTTCTCAGGCTTCTGTGATATTTTTTTCATGATCCTCTTCGCTCAATGGCAGAATGACTTCAAACTCAGTGAATTTTCCCGGCTCGCTGTCGTGCACCGAAAGCTCGCCACCGGCGGCGCGCACGAAGCGCCGGCAGATGCTCAGGCCAAACCCGGTGCCTTCGCTGCCCTTGGTGGTAAAATGGGCTTCGAAAATTTTCTGGCGATCGGGCAACGGAATTCCCATGCCGTTGTCCCAAAGCAGCAGATGGATCTGACTGCCCAGCACATGGCTTTTCACGATAATTTTTCCGGGCTCCTGGAGCCTGGTGCCGCCCACGACGCGCTCGACAATGGCGTCCATGCCGTTTTTGATCAGATTGGCCAGCACCTGGCGCATTTCGTCGCGGTCCAGGTCGGCAAAGGCGCAGCCGACCAGCTCGGTTTCGATGGTGATGCGGTTTTTGCGCAGCAGATCTTCGGTGGTGCGCACGCAATCCCGCACCAGCTCGATCACGTCCACCCGGCCCCGGTTGCTGGTAATGCGGCTCAGGCCACGCATGCCATCGACAATTCGGCTGATACGAAAAGCCTCGTCCAGCAGCAGCTTCATGTCGTCGAGCAGCACGGCGCCGAAGTTGTCGAACTGCACGCTCACTCGCGCCAGGTTTGCCAGATCCTCTTCGGCCAGCATTTTGCCTGGATATACACGGCTGGGCCCCGTGAGCGTGTCCAGCCAACCCTGCACGCCTTTGCTTTCGATGTCGGTCGACCAGCCCCGAGCGATGATCTTGAGCATGTCCACGCCACCGTCCCGCGCGCCGTAGAACTGGCGCAGGCGGCCGCTCATGCCTTCCAGCCGGGCAATCATGCCCGTCAGGGGATTCAAGACTTCGTGGGCGGCCTGGCCGGCGATTTCGCCCACGGCCGCCAGGCGCGTGGTGCGCACCAGCACGTCCTGCTGCTCGCGAATGGCCACATTCTTGGACTCCAGCTCCTGAGTGCGCTCCTGCACCTTGGCCTCAAGACTTCGGCTGTAGTCTTCGAGCTGCACGCGTGAGCTTTTCAAATCGCGCGCCATGCGGTCGAAGGCCACGGCCAGCTCGCCAATCTCATCTCGTGAATAGACCTCGATGCGCGTGTCAAAACGCCCCTTGGCGATTTCGCCGCTGGCTCTTACCAGAGCCCTCAAAGGCCGGCTGAGCGAGCCCGCGAACCACAGGCTGATGAGCAGCACTACCGTCACGACGATGACCGACAGCACTATCGTTTTTTCGAGCAGCAAGAGGCTCGCCGACAAGGCCGCGTTCTTGGCCATCATCGAAAATGCCGTTATGCCGGCAATCGACGCTTTCTGGTAAACCCCCAGGTAAGCGACGTGATCCTGCTCAAATTCGACTTGCTGTTCATTGACGTTGTGCGTAGCCGCTATTTTTACCAGCCCGTTTCGGCTCATGTCCGTGCGCGCCAGGACAAGCTCGGCCCGCGGATGCGCCAGCAGACGGCCCGAACGGCTTATCGCGAAGTTCAGCGAGAGCGCCTGATTCTGGAAGTTGTCGAGCCAGATATGGCCGTCGATGATGATCTGGGCAAACAGGCGGTGCTTTCCCTCTTTGACCTCGATCGGCACCCGAACCACATAAAGAACCGCGCCGGGCAACGAGACATTCTCGAGGCTCACCTGGTCTTTTGCCTCGGCGGCATTGAAATCCAGTGCACCCGACGCCTTGATTTGCGCGGACGTGATTTTAAGCGCCGCCAGATGGCCGGTGTCTTCAAGCTCTCGCAGCACTTTTGATTTGCTGTCCTGCACGTGGATCAGCTGGTAGAGCAGGAGCTCCGCGTCGCGGTTGAAAAAATCGCGCACCAGCGCCGAGCCGCCGACCGAGCGGTCATTGAGGATGAGCTTGGACAGCATCTCGGTCTTGTCGAGCACGCGGTGCAGTGAGATTTCCAGATCATTGGCGATGCGCTCGGCATTGGCCCGATTCGTATCGAAAACGAGCAGCTGTTTGTCTTCGCGAAAAATGCGGTCCGCCAGCAGCAGGTAGGCAAAAATCGCCGTCACGAGCAGGACGGAGAGCACCGCCAGGATTTTTATGCGGATCGAAACAAACATAGGTGCATTCTTTTCGGATTTTCGAGGTAGAAACTATTCAAAGTTTAATTTTTTTTCTCTTTTTCCGAAGCGTATTATGAACGAGGCACAACTCTGGTCAACTCAAATCTCGAAGTGAATAATTTCGCCTCGGCGTTACTTCCCAGCAAGCTGGTTACCAGCAGAAGGCTGACAATTGGCGCATTGCTGGCGCTGGTTTTGGAGTTCTGGGTGCTTTTTTCGGACGTGCACTTTCTGTGGCACCCCACGACAGCATCGGGCCCCCGCAATCTGGTCGCGAGCGTGCAGGCCATCTCGAGCCGGGTGATGGTGCGTTCGCCGCTGCAGCTCAGCTGGACCCGCGTCAGCCCCGGCGATTCCCTTTATGAAGGCGACGAGATCGCGACGCTGGGCGACGCCACGGCCACGATTCGCTTTACCGACTCCGAGCAGCTCACTCTGGGCGCCAACTCCATGCTGGCCCTGCGCCGGGCGCGTTCCGTGACCCGTCAGACCGTGAAGCTTGCCCTGGTGCGCGGAACATTATTACAGGCCACCGGCACTACTGCGGCCAATACCTCTGGCAACCTGGAAATCGAAGTCTCGGGGCGCAAGCTGGTCACCAATGGTACTGCCGGTTTCAAGATTCAAAGCGCCGACCAGGGCGAGCCGCTGATTCGACTCAATGATTCACCGCTGGCCAAACCGCTCGCGGCAACCAAACTCGTACCGCAGCGACTCGCGATCGAGACACCCGAAGCGGCCAAACTCTCGGGACCCGATGATGGCATAATCATCGCTGATCCTGATACCGTGCGGCTTTCCTGGAAAACCAGGTCGCGCCCCGATCTGACCGCGCTCGAGATAGCTCGCGATGAGCGCTTTACCCAGCTGATTCTGAATCGTCCCGTGCCCAACCAGACTTCGTGGCTCTTCAAGCCGGAATACAAGGGGCGCTACTACTGGCGCGTGACCAGCGGCACCGTGGGTGAACGGGTGCTTGCAAGCCAGGTGCGATTCTTCGACATCACGCGTACGCTTGAAAAGCCAAAGCTCATTCGCCCCAAAATCGAACAAAGCACGCCGACCGATTCCCACAAGCTTCGCGCGCCAGAGCTCAAAAAACCTGCCGTGCGGTACAACGAGAGCTCGGCATATTGGCGGCTCCTGCACCTTGCCTGGAGTGCCTTGATTGCCGACGCTATCGCCGAAGATGCGCCCGCGCAAGCGCCAGCACCCGAGCCCACCGATCCGCCCAGTGTTCCGGCCTCACATTATAAGGTGAATCTGAACTGGTACGGCGTTGCCGGCGCGCATGCCTATACCCTGCAAGTCGCCACCGAGCCCAAGTTCACTCATCTTGTCGCCGAAAAGGTGCTCACCGAGCCCGCTTATATTTGGCGTAGCGAAGTGGCCGGGTTCTACTATTGGCGCGTCGCCGCCATCGATGCCGACGGCGACCGTGGCCCCTTCAGCGAGTTCATGACAATTGACATCAAAGCCGAACGCAACGTCATGGGTGACGACTCCACTTACGAAACCTTCCTGCGCTACGACGAATATTCCGCTCACCAGCAGCAGTTCCGCCTCATGCTGGGGCCCACCCTGCAGCGCTATCACTCCAGCTCGACGGATACCGCGAATTCGCCGGCCAATGTAAGTTATGCCAGGACCACGTTGCGTCAGGCTCAGGTGGAGTATGCTTATCGCGTCAACAGCTATTACAGCGTGCAGTTCCTGCTGCGAACCGAGGCAGCAGGCCTGCGGGCCGAAAACTTTCGCGACCGTCCTGGCCAGAACCAGATAAACTACAACGAGACTATCATTGGCCTGGGAGTTGAGCGCCGCTTTTTTGAACCCTCGCACTACTATTCACTGGCGGTGGGGGTGCGAAATTCATTTATTGATATTCCAACCCGTGACTCTGACACGCAGCTCACCATGACGAGCTTCGGTTTTCTCGGAGCATACGGCATCTTTGGCTACCACAAGCCGCTTTCGCATGCCC
>JACQAW010000233.1 GCA_016194725.1 Deltaproteobacteria bacterium | reverse complement strand
GGCAGATCCAGATCGCGCCCCAGCGAAAGGTGGCCAGCGCGGCCCCGATGATGAGCAGGGCGCAAAACGTGGTGATCACGACGCCACGAATTGGGCTGGTGCGGAACACCATGGCGATAATCAGGCTCGTGAGCAGAAAGGTGAGGAAAATATCAAAGGTTTTGGATGCCTTGATGATCGCGTTGTCATGAATCAGGGTTTCGATGATGTTGGCATGTACCGTCAGCTTGGCGTTCTGAAATATGGTGCGCGAGTAAGGCGTATAAACGTAATCGCTCGAGTCTTCCTTGGTTTTGGTTCCCACCAGCACCAGCTTGTTGCGGAAAATTTCGGGCGAAATCTTGCCGTCGAGAATGTCGACCGCGCTGACCTCTGTAAAACGCTCCTGATCGTCCTGGGTCGGATTGACGTAGTTGATCAGGAAGAAGTTCGCGTCGACGTCGGGCATATGGTAAATGCCGCGGTATTCGTTGGGCGCCATCTTGCCATTGATCAGGCTGGCCAGCTGGACGTGCAGCACGGGCTCATCGTAAATCGAAAAAAGCGCGCGCCGGGTTACCTTGTCTTCGGCAAACGTGGTGCCGTCGGTGGTGATGCGCGCCACGCGATGCGGAAGCTTGCTCAGGGGAAACGGAGGAACCACTTCGCCCGTCACGTCGATATCTGTTCCCAGCAATACCGGCGTACCCGAGGCATAAAGCGATTCGGCGATCTGAACGAAATTTTCAGCCGGGTTTTCAGCTGGCTTGCCGCCTTCGGGCGCGTCGGCCGTGATGCTGTCGTTGAAATTGATGAAGTAAGCTATGGCTTTGGGGTTTGCCTGGCCCAGCAGTCGAAGCAGCGACACGTGCTGACGAATCGAAAGCGGCGAAAACTCATTCAAACGCTCGACGGTTTTGTCATCGATTTTGACCAGAACAGTGTGCTCCGCCATGGGGTGGTCGCCCTTATGGCGCATGCGGAAGTCGTAAAGGTGGGCCTCGAAAAGATTCATTTCGAAGTTCTGGAGCACGAACGTCAGCGCCGCGCCGGCGCCAAGCGCCAGGAGCATCAGCTTTATGCTGGGGGATTCGAGTAGTTTCTTCAGACGTGCGATCATTTTCGTGCAAGCTCCATCGGGCCAGCGCCCATTGAGCAAGGGGTATGCCATTCTGACACCGGCGGGACAAGCTTGAAATTACTGTATTATTTGACTAGAGTTTTAATGACCAGGAGCGCCAGAGGTGATTAACTTTTCGTCAGTCTGTAAGAAGTGCCATAATGCACCGAGCCGCTTTTGGTAAACTAATGCAGATTGCAGTCGGCGCTCGGAGCGGTGTTGGGTAGAAACATCTCTTCGTATATAGCCTCGGCTGGGCACGAAGACTTGGCTCTGAGACCGCTTGTGCGGTCGATCTTGAAGCGTTCCAGCGTGGAGTCGGGTACGGGGTCAGGATCGACCAGTTTCCCAGGCCTGGCGGCGGCAAAGAACCGGGCCCAGGTGGGCAACGCGGCACCCGCGCCCGTCAGGAGTGCCGGCGATTTGAACTTTCGGGCTGCGACGTCGTCTTCGGAATCGGGCGTTTTGAGCTCGTCAAAGCCGGTCCAGGTAATCGCCACCAGCCCCTGCGAAAACCCGGCAAACCAGGCGTCGCGCGAGAAGCTGGTCGTACCGGTTTTTCCACGTGCCGGCTTGGCGTAGCCCATGGCGGGCATGAGCTTGGCCGTGCCTTCCTTGACCACCGTGCTGAGAAAGTCGTTCAAGACGTCGATGACTTTGGCATCGAACTCCTGGCTGGGATTGGGAACGTCTTTTATGACAGTTTTGCCTTTTGAGTCGACGATCGCGCGCACGGCGGTAATATCTTCGCGTTCGCCGCGGTTGGCAAAAGTCGCATAAACCCGGAGCAGCTCCATGGGATCAAGGTCCACCGAGCCCAGTACCAGCGACGGCACATTCGGTAATGCTTCGGTGATGCCCAGCTTGTGACCCGTGTCGATTACCCGGTCGATGCCAACGTCGATTCCGACACGAGCCATGGGGATGTTGATGGAGTTGGCGAAGGCCTCGCGCAGCGTGATGTGGCCGCGGTAGCCGCGCTCATAGTTGCGCGGGGACCAGCTTTTTTTGTCATTTGGAAATTTATAGGTCCAGGGCTCATCGTCAACCATGTAAGCGCCGGAGTAAGGAACGCCTTTTTCGTCGGCGCCCTTTAACAGCGCGGCAAGATATGCGATGGGCTTGAACGTGCTGCCCACCTGGCGTTTCATGTTGAGTACGCGATTGAACGTGGTTTCGCCATAGGAACGGCCGCCCACGAGTGCACGCACAAAACCCGTCTTGGGCTCGGCCGCCACCAAGATGCCTTCGAGGCGCAGGGGGGGGGCGATTTTATAGCGGGTTTCGAGATCGCGAACCGTCGATGAAACAGCCAGATCGGCTCGCCGCTGCAACGGCAGATCAAGGGTGGTGAAAATACGCAGGCCCGCCGAGCTGAAGTCGTCAGCGCCGCCGGTTTCAGACAAAGGCTCGCCTGCCTCCTCCGATCTCAGTGCCGTTTCCTGATGTTCCCCTAAAATCGCATTCACTTTCGCCTTAACGTAATCGACGAAGTAGGGCGCGCGGTTGTTGGTCAGGGTCAGCGGCGC
>JACQAW010000288.1 GCA_016194725.1 Deltaproteobacteria bacterium | reverse complement strand
TGGACCACAAGATCGGCTTTCTCATCAACTCCCGCATCATTCGCAAGGCCTTGCGCCTGGAGCTGCATTATTTCGAGAACGCCGAGTTCTACGACAAAATGCAAAATGCGCGCAGGCAATCGGAGTACCGCGCCATGGCCACGGTACTGCGCGAGTCGGCCAGCCACACAAATTCCAGGGCCCGCCGCAGGGGCACTACGACTGAACGGTAAGAACGCTCAGAGTTTGGCATATTTAGGCATCCTGCTATAAAATGTAACCTTTTTTGAGGCCAAACGAATTAATATCTGAAGAGGAGCTGCGTATGCTTAAAACTTTCATGATTTTACTCGTTTTGTCCGGGGCTCACGCGGAAAGCAAAATTGAAACAGCCACGGTGGCTGCGGGGTGTTTCTGGGGTACCGAGGAATACTTCAGAAAGCTGCCAGGCGTGCTCGACACCAAGGTGGGATATACTGGAGGTACGTTGAAAAATCCGGGTTACCACGACGTCACCACGGGAACGACCGGGCATGCCGAATCGCTCGAGATCAAATTCGACTCAGGCAAGCTGAGCTACCAGGACCTGCTCGTGCATTTTTTCAAGATGCACGACCCCACGACGGCCGATCAGCAGGGCAACGATCGGGGCACTCAATATCGGTCGGCTATTTTCTTCCATGGCGAAAAGCAGAAAAAAGAGGCTGAGGCGCTGATGAAGAAAATTGAGGACTCCAAGGCGTGGAACGCGAAACTCACCACCCAGCTTGCGCCCGCCGGAATCTTTTATCCGGCCGAGGAATACCACCAGAAGTACCTGGTCAAGAACCCAGGCGGCTACGACAATCATTTTGTCCGTGAGCTGAACTTCGATTCAAAAAAATGACATTTGGAACACTTCCGGGGGACAGGCTCCGGGGTTGCCTTGCAAACGAACTTCAATGTGCGTTAACATCGAGGATATGAAAAAAATCCTGCTCTTTTGCGGAGTCTTGTCCGTTTTTGCGGCCTCTTCAGCCTTGGCTTCCAGCTTTTACGTCGAGAAGGTGAGGAGCACCGGACTTGACGGTGACGATGCCAACGCCCTCCAGGAATTGGTAAAAGGCGAGGTGCCCCGCCAGGGCAGCCATTCTCTGGCCACCAAGGCCGGCGGCGCTGATTATGTTTTGTCGATCAAGGTGATGCGGCTGGGAAAATCGTATCTGTTGACCTTGGACAAGCTCGATTCTTCGGGCAATGTGCGGTTCACCAGCCAGCTCAAAGTGCTCGAGGTTGATGAGTTCGATACGGTGGCCAAGCGCCTGGTGCGCTCGGTTTTAAACGAAGTTCCCATCAAAGGCGACGCGCAGATTGGTGAAGTGACTCAAAATGAAGCCAAGTTGCAGCTCAAGCGCCAGCCCACCAACAAGTATTGGCTGGTCGGCTTCGGGCCATCGACGCTTACGGGCCTGGGAGTTCAGGGTGTCAGTTACAGCCTCTATGCGGGGTTTGAGTGGGACATCGAGAATACCGCGGGCGCGCGCATCTTCTATTCGGGTAATTACAATGCCTCCGTCGCGGGCCTCAGCGAGCTGGGTCTGGGCGGTTCTTATTTTTTCTCCGAGAAAAGCACTGCTCCTCTGATTTCGGGTGAGTTCAGCTTTGCCGGGGCCCACAACCATTCGGGCAATGACATCACGGGGTTTGGTCTGGGCGTAGCACCAGCCGTCAGATTTTTTCGCACTTCGAGGGTCAATATCCAGGTGCAGCTGCGCTATTCGGTGGTGCTGCGGCAGCTCGATGGCCTGACCCCGCAGACGTTTGGCCTGCAGTGCCTGCTCATGTTCTGAGAGCTGCTGATAATAGGCAAACAGGCAACGGATTAAGTAATTGACATCTTTAGTACAGTAATGATAATGCATGGCATCATTTTACTGCTATTGGAGATTTTTTAGCGATGCGCCTGCCTAATGTTTGGACAGTACCGGCTCTCTTGGTAACGATTCTGGCCGCTTCGGGCTGTGTGAATCCCACGCCCAATCCCGACCCCCAGCCGGTACCGACACCCAAGCCCGCAAAACTTACGATGAGCGGAAACACCGCTTACGGTGGTGTTACCATTGGACTGTCGCAGGAAGCCACCTTTACCATCACCAACACGGGCGCAGGCGATGCAACTCTGGACCCCACCGTCGTGACCAACTTTGGAGTTACCGGCGTTTACACTGTCACGGGCGGCACTTGCCCCACCACCGCCGTGATTCAGGCCAACTCAAAAAACAACTGCACGCTCACGATCAAGTTCACTCCCACCCTGGAAGCCCATGCGTTTCAGGACATCGTTTTCAACTACACCGACCCCACGATGGATGCCTCGCAAGACGTAGCCGTGCCTTTCAAGTTCACCCTCGATGGTTTTGGCATTCTGGACTGCACCAATCACCCCGCGCCACAGTGTCCGAAACCAGCGGCCGTGCTTTCGATTTCCGATGGTGTGACGTATGACTTCCAAACCGTCACCATCGGTACCGCGGCCGATCACCTGTTTACGGTAACCAACACCGGTCGCGCCGACGCCTTGCTTGGCGACACGACCACCACGGGCCTGGGCCTTGCGGGCCCTTTCCGCGTCACTGGCGGATCTTGCGTAACCGGAGCCACGGTTGCGGCGCTCACGGGCAGCTGCACCCTTAACGTGCATTTCGCGCCCACTGACGTGCCCCAAACTTCCGCGCTCATCACTCTGGCTTTCTCCAGCCCGGCGGGCAGTGCGAACGCCACGCGTGCGATTCAAGGCGCAGGTTTGCTGGACTGCAGATACCACCGCCAGGCACAGTGCCCGCCCCAGGCGCCCGCGCTTTCGATTTCAGATCCGACGACCTTTGACTTTGGTATTGTCACCATTGGGACAGCTGGAAGCCACAGCTTTACGGTCACCAACAATGGTGACGCCGATGCCGCGCTGGCCACCTTGAACACCAATTCGCTGGGACTGAGCGCGCCGTTCACGATTACCGACGGCACCTGCCTTACGGCCACATCGATTGCGGCTTACGGCGGAACCTGCACGATCAACGTGCAGTTCACTCCCGCTGCCGAACCCCAGGTCAACGAGACGATAGATCTGAAATATTCCGGCCCCACGATCAACGGCACGGCCGACGCAACGCGCGCCATTCGTGGCAGCGGTTTTCTGGACTGCGACAATTATCCGCAGCCCCAGTGTCCGCCGCCGTTGCCCCATTTCTATTATTCTGATGTTACCGCCAACTCGTACGGCAACGTGGCAATCGGCACCAGCAGCGATTTGACCTTCACCATCACCAATAAGGGCCGTGTCGATGGCACCATGGGCGCCATTACCGACAGCGCGCTGGGGCTGACCGCGCCGCTTTCGATTTCGGGCGGCACCTGCGCGGGTGGCACGGTATTGACCGCACATGGCGGCAGCTGCACGCTGACGATTCGTTTCTCGCCGGGTGACACCTCGACGACAACCGAAACCTTCTCGATTGCCTATGCGGGCGTGAACGGCTTTGCCGATCCGCTGACTCGCCAGATTTTCGGCAGCGGTATTCTGGACTGCTCGGCGACCAACGATCTTTTCGCGGCTTACCTGAGTGGCGTGTCGACGGCGCAGGCGCAAAATCAAACCGAGGCCGGCAATGGCGCAGCGGACGGTGCGGCTGTTGCGGGCACCGATGGCTATAACGATGGCTACGCCGCCACTTATCAGGGCGCTTACAACAACGCTTACAATCAAGCTTATAATAACGCATACAATTCAAGCTACGCGTCGGGATACAACGCCGGCAGCAACGACGCGCAGGCCTGCGTCGATGGAAGCAATGCCGGTTCGGTCGCGGGCGCTGCCGACGGCAGCGCGAATGCGTACAAAGATGGCTCCAGCAATGGCAGCACGGATGGTTTCAGCGCGGGCAACAGCGCCGGCTATAACGACGGCCTGTCCTTAGGCGCGTCGGATGGCACAGCCGCCGGCGAAAGCAACGGCTCCTCGACGGGCTACAATGACGGTTATAACAGCGCCTACGGCGGTGGTGAAAGCAACGGCTACAACGTCGGTTACAGCGCAGGTTACACCGACGGCGCAAATGCGTGCCCCTCGGCAGCTTCCGCAAGCGTCCCGCTTCTGCAAACCGCGACTCAGAAGCGTACGGCAAGCCTTGCTGCTCATGTCGCCGCAACTGGCGCAAAATTGTCCTCGCTCAAAGCGCTTCTCAGCAGCGTGGCTTCGAATTCCGATTACCTGGATCAGTGCACGCAGCAGGGTTACGGCGCAACCTATGACCAGAGTGCCTACCAGAACGCCTATAACACGGCCGCGCACAGCGGCCCCGATTATCAGGCGGGTTACACCAAGGGCGCCAGCGTGGCGACCAGTGATGGCTCGAACGCGGGTGGAGCACAAGGCACGACGGACGGAAACTCGTTGGGATACAGCGATGGGCTGGCCGCTGGCAAAACCGTATCCTACAACAACTGTTACGCCTCGGGCTACAGCTCGGGTTACACCAACGGCTACAACGGTGAGTACACCACTGCGTACAATGACGCCTTTAATAACTCGTACAGCTCGGGCTACAACAACGGACACGGCAACGGTTATAACGATGGCTATAACGGCGCCTATAGCAACGCCTACAGCAATGCCTATAACAACTCCTACGGCAGCGGTGCCAGCGCCGGTGATTCCGACGGCTACAACGCGGGTTACGGCTCGGGCTATAGCGCCGGATATGCCGCGGGCCAAGACAGCTGCCCAAGCCCTGCCGGCAGCAACGCCAAGGTCGCCATTCTGGCGGCGCGTGCGCAGCTGCTCAAATCGGCCGCGGCTACCAAAGTTTATGGCAGCGGGCAGAAGTGGGCTCGTATCGCCAAGAACGGCATAGTGGTTTCGACTCAGGTTTCGCGGCCGGTTCGCCATGGCGTTCATGTCAACGCCAAGGTGCAGATGAACGCGCGTTGGAAGGCGCGCGGGCTTAACCGTCCCAAAATGAGCTCGCTGCTCCTGAACGTGACTTTGGCCACGCCAAAACTTTAAAGCGTTTCGAGCAGGTCCAGAAACTTTTTGCGATAGCTGGCTGAGTCCAGCGCGAACACGCCGATGTGTCGGCCGTCATCGAGCTTCCAGAAATCTTTTTTTCCAGGTGCAAGATCGTAAATTTTCTGGCCGTTGTCAAAACGTACGAGAGGGTCGTGCAAGTCGTGAATCACGAGCAGGCGGGTCGTGAGATGTTTAACCGCGTCTTCAGTCGCGAACCGGTCCGACACCAGCACGCGGGCCAGCGGGCTGAAGATCCAGGTGAGCCAAAAATGGGCCAGCGTTTCCTGCGCGACGTCGCGGTAGGACGTGAAGGTGGAGTCCATGACCACGAGCTTGGCCTCCTGCTTGTCTTTGAAATCGGCAAAGCAGCGCATGGCCACGGCACCGCCCAGGCTTTGGCCATAGACCATGAATTTTCCCGCGCCGGTACCGTGATGCAGCTCGAGCGCCTTGGCCAGTGCAGCCATGCCGTCCTGATAAACTCCCTCGGGGCTTGGGTCGCCCCAGGACTCGCCGTAGCCCCGATAGTCGAAGACGAAGAGCTGATAACCAAAATGGGTCAGCCACACCAGTGACGCATAATGGCTGCTCAGATTTTCGCCATTGCCATGAAACAGCACCAGTGTGCCTTTGGGTTTGGGCACTCTGAAGAACCAGCCATGCAGGCGCGGACTTTCGCGATTGGCGGCAAAATAAATATTTTCCTGTCGGTAGCCATTCAGCTCGGGCGGATAATACATGTAGCGATCAGGCTGATAGAACACAGTGGTGCAGGAGCAAAAGACAAATGGCACCAGACAAAAACCAAGAGTTCTCGAATACTTCAACGCCGGTCCCCCATGGCGGTGATTATAATGTGTTGAACCGATGAACTCAATTCATCAAAACGCTGGGCAAAAAAGCTGACTCGAATGCTCGGCTGGTATTGACAAGTGTTGGTCGCGCAGCGCAACATGTTTGTTACGCCGCCCTTTAACCAGGCGGTTCAATAAAAAAAGGGGAATGACATGGATGTGTCACGGATAAAACGAAATGGAATTTTGGCGCTATTGTGCCTGCTGGGAATGGGTTCAACCGCGTTGGCGGGCAGCGATGCCGGCTGCGGCCTGGGCAGCCTGATTATCAAAAAGAATACGGTCATGTCGCAGACCATGGCATCGACGACGAACGGCTCTTTTGGCTCGCAATTTTTTGGCATCACCTCGGGAACTTCGAACTGCAATCCCAGCGGCTTTGCGCTGGTTGAAAAAGAACAGATATTTTACACCGAATCCAACTACCAGCATTTGAAGGTGGAGATGGCCAAGGGCGAAGGCGAAAATCTTCTGGCGTTCGCGCAGGTCCTGGGATGCAGCGACAAAGCCGCGCCCGATTTCGCGCGCATGACCAAGCAGATTTATCAGGGCGATCGTCTGACCGGTCCGCGCTACAGCGAGATCAAATACATGGCCGGTCTGGTCATCAAGATGTTGCACAACGCGCTGGATTCGTTCGCCCGCC
>JACQAW010000287.1 GCA_016194725.1 Deltaproteobacteria bacterium | reverse complement strand
TCCTCAGACGGTTTCACGCAAGCGGCAAGCAGTAGTATAATGAAGTTAACCCGCGCTGCGAATCAAGTTCCGGGTGGCCGAAAGCAGGGGGAAGGTCAAAGCCGAAACTCAAAGCAGGGACACTCCAGTTGATTCCGAGATATTTCTGAAATAATTGGGCATCCGAGAAACCAACGACTTCTTTATTCGTAAGAAACCCTACGATGCCGCTCCGTTGATCTTGTCCGCCATGGGCTTCGATAACTATGGTGTCATAATCCGTCAGTTTCAAAAATGAAAGTAACAGTGCATCTCCACCATTTGGTACAGGAAATCCGCTGATAGTTGGCGAATAGTAATCGACACTAAATTTTGGACATGTTTTTGCTGCAAATATAGGTCTGAGAACCTCAGAAGCATCCGCTCCACCAAGGTCTGCCTTTAGTGGGCTCCAGATTCCGATGCGATTTCCAATGGTATATTGAGTGCTCGTTTGAGCTGGGCTGGCGGGGCCAGCTTGCCCTTGTGGTCCGCCGCTTCGTATTTGAGCCATGGATGTCGGAGCGGCACCGCCCAACGTAGGATTAATAGGATCGTAAGGGCCAAAAGGTATATCAACAGATATTCCTGATTGTAGAGTGACGAAAATCATTGAATTATTAAGTGCTGTCGCTACATCTGCCACTTGATTTAGACTTCTTAGAGATGCAACAGCCTGCATTAGTGCGTCTGGCCCAGTACCAAATGAGGCTTCCGCATTAGCGACGATCGCTCCAACCTGATCGACTTCGTCCAAGTGCGCTTGAGCCTGGTCATTTGTCCAGGGTACCGCGACGGAGAGAATTGCAGCCGGAGACGAAACACTTGGACTCGAACCGACGATAGTTGCGAGCAGGCGAATTTGACCGGCAGCGGGGCTGGCTACGTGAATCGAACAGCTATAAATTCCGTCGTTGGCAATGGCGTCCACTCCCGTTCCATCGTCGACAGCGGCGCAGGAGTAGAGGCCATCAGGCTGCAATTGGTCATCGACGCTCGTGATCTGAAGCGGAGTAGTTTGACTGATCTGGTTCACAGCGCTTCCTGGGACAGCCACCGTCACCTCGACATCTTCTGTATCGGTTGTAAGCAGTCCTGCTGACGCAACACGCGGAGCATTAGTAAGGACGCATTGTGGTGGAATTACCGAGGATATATTGGGAGCGGTTCCCGAATATTTTGCGGAATAGTTCCACATCGCGTCTGACGTTTGAGCACCCGAGGTTTCAGTAAATTGGATCATCGCGCATTGAGTACTTAGTACCGATGTCGATGGCAACCCTGGATAATTTTGAGTTATTCTAAACTTCAGACTAATGGGCGCAGCATTTGGCAAGGGTACGGAATCCCATCTGTAGAGATTTGCGGAATAGGTGCGACTGGTAGTATCGATCGTAAATTCCGTAATTCCATTGCCACCCGAAGGGCCGCTGTATGAATATATGGTCCCATTATTTTTAGGCGTGGCAGTGAATGACGAAAGTGGAATGCTTTGCGAAAATTCTCCAACGGAAAATGTTAGGTTTTGTGTTGGATCTATGGTGCCCAGCGAGGTAGAAGTTCCGCTAATGGCAAGTTGGTGATTTCGCCCGAAGCTAAAACTCGCAGTAGCGCTATTCTCGTCAAGCCGCTGCAGAAGAGCGGTAAAACCAATTTGGCCCTTGAAACGTCCACTGGCAGCGTGAACCTTATAGTCGAAATTGGACCAGCTCCCAGGGTAGTCACGGCCTTGGTGCTCGACTTGAAAGTGAAGTCACACGAATGAAGTGGAAGTTCGGTATCTCACTCATTTTTGCGACGACCGCAGGTGCATCTGACTTTAATGCCGATGTGCAACGCATCAATAGTCAGGGCGACAAGATCGAAGAACGAGTGCGCGTGCTCGGTTTCAAACTTAAGGGGCACACAGAAAAGGCAGACTCAGACGAACCCAAAAAGCGCCAAAGGCTTTATCAGGTGCATGCCGATGATCTGCCGCTCCGCTCGGTAGCTGGTAGAGTTCTATCGGGCCAGACGGCAAACAGACTCATTGTAGGGCCGGAAGGCTCACCCGCCATCGTAACTATGGATGATGGCCAGGGGCTTTTTTCGGGCCTGAGAATCCTCGGCCAGGCCAAGCAGGGATCGAGCGAGGGTCGGCTCTTTATCGACTTTGACCGGCTGATTTTTCGCTCTGGTAAAGTTCTGCCAATCAAAGGAACTGCACTTGATGACGTCGGTGGGTACGGCCTGAAAGCCCAGGTGGTTTCGAGCAAGGCGCTCATGATCGCTGGCAGCATTGCCGGCTCATTTATCTCGGGCTACGCCGCCTCTCAGCAATCCACGAGTCAAAGCGCATTTGGATTTTCGCAGTCCCAGGCAGGCTCGCGAAACGGCATTCTCCAAGGCGTCGCACAGACAGCAGCCGATCAGAGTAAAAAGTTCATCGAAGATGCTACCAAAGAGAAACCCATTCTAGTTGTTGAGCCAGACACGAAGGTCTCGTTGTACCTCGATGAAGAGGTGCGCTTCTGATGAAACTTCCAAATATAATCCTGACTGCGTTGCTCTGTATAAGTCTCGTTTCCGGGTGTGCCATGGCACCAAGAAAACGAATCCTTATGGGTGTGGGAATCGGGGGTGTTGGTGGAGGAGTGGGCGGCGCAGTGTTCTCACCGAACTCTGAGAGCAGGGGATTGAATACTCTCATTTTTGGACTTGTCGGTGTAGTCGTGGGCGGCATCGCAGGGCTGCTCATCCATGACGACAGCGAAGTTCCTGAACCCAAAACTCCTGCTCAAAATGGGATGAGGATTGATCTAAAGCCTCAGGAATTTTCTGTATCGCCGCCAAGCCAGGACCTTCCCGCGTTTGTCCGCGAAAGACTCAAGCCCTTGGTCGTTGAAGAGCTGCGCGAGCCTGACACAATTTCAGAAGACGGCTCGCTTCATGAGCCGCATAAAGTCTATCGCATCAAGCGCCAGGCTGAGCTTATGGCGAGACCAGTAACCGGATTAACCTCGGGAGCTGCCAAATGAGCATGACTGTTTGGGTGACACCGAACCTGACCCGAAGGCATGTCACCTCTGGTGTCAGCCCCCAGCCAAAGTTTCCTAAATCAATCGCGAACTTCGTTCGCGAGGCCTTCCGCTCGTTTTTGCAGACCACACACCCCCAACGACAGGTGTTGTGTGGTCTGCAAAAACAGCTACAGGCCAAAACAAAAGTTCAGGAACGCAAAACTTTGGCTGGGGGTGGGTTGGTACTGGGTGAGTTGGTTAAAAACATGGGGAATGGGACCAGGGAAGATATAGGAGGCCGGGATGCAACTTGAGGAATTAAAATCCACATATCAGATCGGTGCACAGAGGTTCATTCTTCAGCCAAGAGACATCGCGATTCTTAGGTGCTGCTATGAACAGCAATTCCTAATGTATGAGCAGATTGAGCGGTTTTATTTTCAGGGTCATGACCCAAGAAATGCCAGACGTCGGATCATCAAGCTCAAAAAAGCGGGGCTTCTCAGAGCTGAGATCCAGCTCGGCTTAACAAAGCATCATCTTCTGAGAGTCACTGAAATGGGGCGGAAGCTCGCGCAAGAGTCGAGTCCGTTCGATGTTCCGCAATCAAAAAAAGTTGACCCTGCGACTCTGGTGCATGACCGAATTGTGACCGATGTGCGCTTGCGGCTCAGTGCGCTTTGGGATGGTGTTTGGATCCCTGAGAAGTCGCTCAAGGATAACTATCCCCAGATCCCCGACGGCATTTTTCAATTCGACACCACTGGAACTTCGTTTGCGATTGAGATCGAAAACAGTCTTAAAGGTAAGAGTCGGTTCGTGTCGATCCTTAAGGAGTGGCAGCGCGTCGAAGGTGTGCCGCTCGTATTTTTCATTGCGACGAATCGAAAGCTCTTCGAGGCAATCCGGGCCTGTCTTGTACACGCTCCATCAAAACCTGCTTTCGGCCTGGTCGAACTGGACTCGCTAATGAGTGATTCGCCCCGCGTTCACTCACCGCACGGGCTGCTCGACATTTGTACGAAAAGGGTCCTGTGATGAAAACGAAAGTCGGCATTCACCATCCGAGCGGTTTATCCCCAATACTTAAATCGGCAACATCCGAGCAACTTCTGCTGGGCGGAACGCTGGGGCTGGTTCTGCTCACGGCAGGAGTCGTCAAAGCAGGGCCTTCCATCTATAGAGGTCTGCGCGACTGCGCTGGCGCTTTGCGACGTCGTGAAGACTCGATTCGCCTGGGACCAATTTCTCTTACCGATCTTTCGCGCACGATGCCAACCCAGATTATGGGAACCACGGGGTCCGGCAAAACGGTCTGTATGGAGCACATCCTTTGGGGCGACCTTAGGCGCGGAATGGGTGCACTCATTGTTGATCCGAAGGGTGAACGCCAGTTCTATGAGCGGGTGCGCTCGTACTGTGCCAAGATCGGCCGTGAGGCCGATTTGCATCTTTTGTCGGCGACCTATCCCGATGAAAGCATCATTTGGAACCCGTGCGGCCTGGGCAATACCTCGGAGCTTCAAACTAAGTTTTTCAACTCGGCGATCTATAGTGAGCCGCATTATGCGAAGGCGTGCGAAGCGGCATTGCTCAGGGCTTTTGAAGCGCTTGTGCGGATTCATCCCGACGGGTTCACTGTTACGCATTTGGTCGAAGAGCTTAAGCGAATCGCTGGCGAAACCAAGGAAAAGAACATCGAAGGTCTTTTCTACGACCTATTTAATCTGGCACACGGCGAATGGCGCGAGGTGCTGGGCTGCGATGAAAGCAAATTGCGTAGGCCAGTTTCTATCCTAGACATTGTCCAAAGTGGGAAGATTTTATTCGTCGATCTGCCGACCGAGGGGAAGCTCGTTCAGAGCTCCCGGATCGGCCGACTTCTAACGCAAGAGATTATCCTGATCTCGGGACTGCGGAAACGCAGTCCCGAATTAAAGACAAAAGGCTACTTTTCAGTATTTATCGACGAGTTCGACGCCTTCGGCACCGAAAGCTTCATCTCGTTTCTCAATAAAGGTAGGTCGAGCGGTTTTCTCGTAACGCTTGCGCACCAGACTCTGTCAGATCTAATCAAGGTGAGCCCGACGTTTGAAGGGCAAGTCACCGGCAACATCAACACCCAGATCGTTTTTCGGCTCAACAGTGCCGATGATTGCGAAAAGCTGGCACGCAGCTTCGGCACGAAATCCGTAGTGAGCAGCACCTATCAAACGGCTGGCGGCATGGCGACCGGCACGGCGAGTAATCGGGTAGAGGAAAGGCTGATCTGTGGTGTTAATGAGACGCCGGTTCATGGTGTTGAAATTGAGCGGGATCGTGAAGAAAAGGTTCCAGAGTCACTGACGGTCGAGGAAATTCGGGACTTGCTGAGAAAAGCCAAAGAGCAGCAGCATCCCTGGTACCCTATCTGGGTAAAGTAACAACGATAGGCATTGCATGACGCAGGTGCTTGTCCTAAAATAGGACAGAATTGGACGTAAGTAGCGGAATTTGTTCGATGGTAATCAAACCAGCCATTTCTTTTATACCAAATAAAATCAGTAACTTACAAGGCAATCTCCGCAGCTCCCACTCCCTACAAAACCCCGTAAGTATACTTATTGAGTCACAATAACTATCATGATAGGATAACTATATGAGCCCGAAGCTCGCACGTCGCGACCTGCCAGACGGAAGCTTTATCGAGATCGCGATTGATGAGATCGAGCCTGATCGTTGGCGGCCGCACGGCGTCAGATATCGTTTTGCTTGGGTTGAGAAAGGGACGTGCCGAGTTCTTTTCGACAATCATCACGGGAAGCAAGATCATTGCCACATTGACGGCGTCGAAAAGAGTTATCGATTCGTGAATGTTGAAAAATTATATGACGACTTCACGGCAGAAATTAGGAATCTCGGAGGTTTGGTATGAAAGTAAGAAAATTCAAAATTAAGGTCCAGGACAACGGTCAGTTTCGAGACGACGTGATCAAAAGCTGGAAGGCGGCAGAGAAGAAAAAACTTAAAGAAGATGGCTACGATCTGGTTTTATCGTTTCCGGACATTTCCTGGCTGTCAAAGATCTTTGGCGCCGAACGAATCAGACTCATTCAGGCTATTCGAGATCAGAAACCTGAGTCGCTTTATCAACTCGCCAAGCTGCTGGGAAGAGCACTGCCTAACGTGCAT
>JACQAW010000225.1 GCA_016194725.1 Deltaproteobacteria bacterium | reverse complement strand
AGAACACGGGTACTTTTTGGCATCGGGGCTGGCGAAAAAAGTCCGTACTCGAGTATTTCCAGAAAACGCGGGCGCTGCTTGGAGAGTGCTCGATCCTGGTCCGCGGCGTCGAGATCATCGAAACCGAGCTGCCGAGCCAGTCTGAATATATATTCACTCCCGAAGCCAAAGATGAATGGAAGCCGCCAATTCCCGATATCCTGTCGTGGGATCGCAAGTTTCCCGATGATGTTCGCAAACCGGTTGTCGATTTTCCAGCCGTATCGTTCCGCTATCTCGCCAAAAAGATCGAACGCTTTGCGCATCCCAGAATTTTTTTCGGAGACAAGATCGATGAAGGAAATGGCCGACTTCCTGACGAGAAACTCGGATTAATCCTTGGCTGGGGCGTTCCTTTTGCTCCGGAACCGGGCCCGCCCAGCATCAATGCGTTGAATGGTTTTGACGAGAAAATCATCGCCAGAATGGTAACCGAGCATATCACCGGCATGGCTGTTCTTGCGCGAACGGCGCCGAGCGACGGGGATACAGTCGCGGGCCACGCTTTAACCCATGAACTAGGCCATATTCTGGGGCTTGCACATCGAAGCTACGGATTCATGTCCTACACCTGTGGGACATCGCATTTTTCCTGCCGTCTTGACGCAGACCAGTGCGCCAAGATGAAAGAGTCGCCGCTGATCCACGCACTCTGACAACGCTTAGGTCTTGCCTGGCGTTGGCACTTCGGTTGGGTGCATGCCGGTATGGCCACCGAAGAAGCGCAGCAGCTCTACTGGGAACGGCAAGATCGTGGTCGTGTTTCGGTCGCTGCCGATTTCGACCATGGTCTGCAAGTAACGCAGCTGCAAGGTCATGGGATGTTCCATCATCACCTGGGCGGCTTCGGCCAGCTTCTTGGAGGCTTGGAATTCGGCGTCTGCCGAGATGATTTTGGCTCGGCGTTCGCGTTCGGCTTCGGCCTGGCGGGCCATGGCTCTTTGCATTTCGGCGGGCAGGTCGATTTGCTTCACTTCGACGTTGGCCACTTTCACGCCCCACGGTTCGGTTTGCTGATCGAGAATGGTTTGCAGCTTCCGGTTAATCGCTTCGCGCTGCGAGAGCAGCTCGTCGAGCTCAACCTGGCCCATCACCGAACGCAGCGTGGTTTGCGCCAGCTTGGAGGTCGCGAGCAGGTAGTTTTCGACTTCGATCACCGCGCGGTTGGGGTCGACCACGCGGAAGTAAACCACCGCGTTCACCTTCACCGTCACGTTGTCGCGCGTAATCGCGTCCTGCGCCGGCACGTCCAGAGTGATCGTGCGCAGGTCGACGCGCACCATCTTGTCGATCATGGGAATGAGCAGAATCAGGCCGGGCCCTTTGGCGCCCTGGATGCGACCGATGCGAAAAATCACGCCGCGCTCGTACTCGTTCAGAACGCGAACCGCCATGAGCAGAAATATTCCGACGATGACGATAATCACGACGAACCCGCCGCCCAGAGCTTCCATATGAGATCTCCTATTTCGCTTTCAAATTTACGATGAGCTTCATGCCGTGACGACGGTAGACGCTCAAATGATCTCCAACATGCACCGGTTTCTGGGGATGCGAAAGCTCAAAGTCCCAGGTTTCGCCGCGAATCAAACACTTCCCGCTTACCCCGGTGTCATCGACGGTTTGCACGACTCCTTCAAAATCATGAAAATTCGTCAGGCCGCCATAAATCGTGCGACGTGCTTTGAGCGCGTAATAGCCTGCCATGAAGGTCATTGCGCCAATGGCAACGACCGTGGGAATGACCAGCGCAAGCGACAAGCGCAGATCACCCGTCGAAGGGTCGAGTAAAATCAGCGCGCCCAGCAGCAGCGAAACTACGCCACCAAGCGTTAGCGCGCCGTGACTCACGACAAAAGGCTCGATGGCAAAAAGCGCGAACCCCACGAAAAGCAAGGCCACGCCGCCGAAGCTCACCGGCAGCGTTGAAAATGAGATGAACGCCAGAATCAGCGAAATCACGCCCAGCACGCCGGGAAGAATGACACTTCCGCCCGACGTCACCTCGACGTAAATTCCAAGCCCACCCAACGTCATCAGCATATAGCTCACGTTGGGGTCGCCAATGAACGCCAGAAAGCTCTCAGCCAGGCTCATGGGCAGCTCGACCAGGGACGCGCCCGCCAGATGAACTGCCGGCGCCGCCATTTTCGGCGAAGCACCCGCAAGAGTGCCGTGCACGGGCTGCTCGTCGAGCTTGGCAAGCAAGCTTGCCTGATCTGCCGCAAGATAATCCACGACATGAAGCTTGAGCGCCTCGTCAGCGGTGGCCGAAACCGATTTGCGAATGGCCTGCTCGGCCCACTCGGCATTGCGTCCACGCAACACGGCCTGGGCTTTGATGAACGCTGCCGTATCGTTTTCGGCCTTCTCTTTCATCGTGCCTTTGATGTCCTCACCCTGGCCGCCCACGGGATGAGCCGCGCCGATATTGGTCCCTGGCGCCATGGCCGCATAATGGGCCGACATCGTGATGATCGTGCCAGCGCTGGTGGCCGAGGCACCCCCGGGGGCCACGTACACGGCCACGGGCACCACGCTTTGATCGATGCCCTGGACGATATCGCGCGTCGAGTTCAGCAGGCCACCGGGCGTATCCAGCACCAGCAACAGCAGCGCGGCCTTGTCAGCGGCAGCGGTCTCGATTCCGCGTTTGATGTAGCGCGAGGTGCCGGCGTTGATCACTCCGCGCACGTGCAGCACGTCCACTTTAACGGCGGCCGCGGCCTGCGCGCAACCCAGGATCAGAAAAAAAAGCAGAGCCCTCATATTGAGGCCGACGACGCCAGATCTGCTTCCAGCTGCGCTTTCACTTTTTTCATATCATTCCAAACATCCTTTTTGGCTTCGGGATTGCGCAGCAGATACGCCGGATGAAAGGTGGGCATGAGCCTGGCGCCACGGTAATCCGTGAACGTTCCCCGCAGCCGCGAAATCCTGACCTCTTCATCGTGCAGCAGGCACTTGAGCGCGGTTCCGCCCAGCGCCACCACGATTCGCGGACGAATGGCTTCGAGCTGGCGAAACAGGAACTTCTCGCATTCCCGGACCTCGTCGTTTTCCGGCGCGCGATTTTCGGGTGGACGGCATTTGACCACGTTTGCGATGTAAACCTCGCTGCGCTTGAAGCCCATGGCTTCGATGATCTTGTCGAGCAGCTCACCGGCTTTTCCGACGAAAGGGCGACCCGAACGATCCTCCTGCTCACCGGGACCCTCGCCGATGAACATGAGTTTTGCGGTCGGCGAGCCTTCGCCGAAGACGATATTTGTGCGGCAGGTGCTTAGTTTGCAGCGTTTGCAGTCGCCCAGGTCATTTTGTATCGAGGCCAGGAATTCGGTTGCGGTTACAGCAGGCTGCTACTCGGGCTCTCGGCGATCGCGTTGATCGCGAATGCCCAAGCCGCCAGCCTATTTTAACGCAGCCAGTCCGAGCTGCCGTTTTTACACTCTTTCGGCAGGCCGATGCCGCAGCGGTCCGTGCCCAGGTTGTCTCGTGAGGTCTTGTAGGCTTCGCGCGCGCACAGATAAAAGATCTTGTTCTCATCCACGCAACCCGGCCGCGTGATGGCCCGAAACTGCGCGGGATATAAAAGCGTGGACCGTTTCGATTTCAGATGCGTAATCGAAACGATGACATCGTCCAGGCTCAGGGGCTTGCCGATGGTCAGACGCAGCGTGTCCTTGTAATCCCACGTCGGATAATGCTCGGATAGCGATCCCTTCGGGCAGACGGTATCGCCGACCTTGAGCTTGGCGATGAGTTTCTTGCAATTTTTCGCAGGGGTTGGCGAGCTATCGAAAATCTTGCGACAGTTGCAAACTGCGACGTCGTATTTTCCATCTACCGCGCTGAACGCGGCTTCCTGACCACTCATCATCGAATCGGCAGGGCCGTAGATGCGGCAATCCCACTTCTTGAAGGTCTTGCTGCCTTTGTCGGCTTTGCTGATGTCGTCCACGATCGTGACTTTGCCGTCCGCCGCCACGATGGCGCCGTCCGAGGTCTCCTGATACTCATCCACCAGGCCCAGGATATGAAGCGTTTCATGCAGAATGACCGGGCAGCTGATGTTCGGATTCCAGAGTGCCGAGTTCGCGCGCATTTCGCTGGCCGGCACGGCGATTGAAGTCACGAAGGGGCCACTGGCATTGGGCTTTTTCGGATCCGGGTCCGGATCGACCAGCTTGATTTGAAGATGCTCGCCACCCGGGCCGCGCAGCTTGGATTTCGCCGGCTCGCCGCCGTAGCACTCACGGGCGCGGGCCGCATATTTTTCCTGAATCGCGCCGCTCGCGACGTCGCTGCCGTCGGGGTGGAACGAAAGCTTGACGCTGGCCTCGAAAGCCGGAACCTTCGTACCCGCCTTGATCAGCGTGCCATCATCAGACACATAATCCTCTGCCAGAGCCTCATCACCACGGCGATTGAGGTTATAGCGTGCACTCAGGCCGGTGCCGGTAGCGCGCCCTTCTTGCCCGATCATTTCGCCTTTCGGGTCGTTTTCGACCTGCTTCACGCAGCCGGCAAGCTTGTCGCTGCGCAAGTAAATCTCGGCCAGCCGCTTGTCCAAACCATCATCCGTCTTGCACTCAGGTCTTACCGGCTCCAGATATTTGACGTCGCCGATATTGTCGGCAAGCCCCGCCTTATTCAAAAGATCAAAAGCATGGCGAATCGAGGCGCGCCTTTGCGCGCAGCGCTCGGGCACCTTTTCGCAAACTGCCTGTGGCACGTCAGCGGCCAGCAGCAGCCGAACATACTCATGGGCGATCGCCGCCGGCTCGCACGAGGATTTTTTCAGCAGCCCCGGAAGGTCGTCCTTTATGAATGAGCCGTCGAGGTATTCCGGCCCCGAAAGATAACACCAGCCGGTGACGGCAAAGCCTCGGCTGGTACGCTCTGCCGTGGTCAGCGGGGGCCGAGCCGAATCACCTGGATTAAACGGGGTGAAGGCGTTGTTTTTGAGCGCAAACGAGCCGTAGTCGGTCACCGCATCGAGCATCGAATTGAATTTTGCGTTCAGCTCCTTTCGTGAGGTGCATAAGCCGGTCTTGGTGGTTTGCTTGTCGCACCAGTCCCCGGCACCGATCCGCATCTTTTCGCTGAAGAGTTGAAAACAGCTGAAGTAATCAACATCCCGAAAGTTACGCGCGTCCGCCAGGGCCTTGGTAAATTCAGGGCACTCGCTCTGCCCGGTTTTAAAGTTGAAGCGCACTTTGAAGTCGGTCGAGGCGGGAATCGTGCTCGAGCCCGTTTCACGGCATTCCCAGCGGGCGGTAAACGCCCCCCAGTCCGCGGAATTTTCATCCGCACGAACAGTCCAGGCCGTTAGCGCGCCCACAAGCGCGCATAAAATTGCGTATCGCAGTCCCCCAGTCATTTGAGTCTATTTTACCGGATCGCAAAGACGATGACAATGTGCGTTATATTTGTGATTTCATTGGCCTTAATAACGTCCGCACACGGCAAACCTTTCCGTGTCAAGCCAACTGCACCGGGCACCGAAGAGACCATTGTATCCGGTATCCGTGTACCTGTAACGCACAAGGAGGCGCGTCATGGAAAACAACAAGTCCGAAAATCAAGCCGACCCCGCAGCCCTCTGTTTTGAAGAATACAAAGATTGCTTTGGTGATGCCAGTGAGGTCATGAAGAAGCATCTTCTCTGCGGCCTTTGCGGCGCCCACCTGCGACTCAACCACATGTCTGATTTCAAACACGGCCTGGTGCAGGAAACTGCGCGCTGCCCGGACTGCGGAATTCGCGTTCGTCAAAGACTGCACAAGCTTCAGTAACGCCCGGTCAACGTTTCTTGCCCGTCAAAATGCGCTTGTCTCGCACTTGACGATGAAACGTGATCGCGAACCGGTGTGCCTCGTTACGCGCCTGCGTGAGCACCCGATAAGCTCCGGTGCCCGGCTTGAGCATGATCGGATTTTTTTGATTCGGCTTGAACACGCGCTCCATTGAAGCCGTGATTTCCGCGTCGGTGAAGTCGCTCTCGGTTCGCGCCTTGGCCAGCGACACCAGCTCGACGCCTATTACGCCAAGCTCCGTAAAAATCGCCTCGGCCTGCGACAGCTGCCCTTTGCCACCATCGACCACGACCAGGTCCGGCAAAGAATGATCATTTTCAAAACGGCGCCCCAGAATTTCGCGCATCGATTTGAAATCGTCCACATTCTGCGAGGGAATCATTCCGCCCCCCGACTCGTGCACGTGATAATGGCGGTACAGGCTTTTTTCGGGCTTGCCGTCGACCAATACCACGCGCGAAGCCACTGTGCCCTCGCCCTGAAAATGACTGATGTCGTAGCACTCAATGCGCGTCGGAAATTTGCGCAGATCGAGCTTTTTCTGCACGTCGATCAGATCATCCATCGACTGCGCCGTCTTCGTGGCCAGCTCGCCCAGGTGATACTCGGCGGTCTTTTTCACCATCGCCACCAGATTTGCGGCCTCGCCCCGCTTGGGCACCCGAAAATCGACACGGCGTGAAAGCGCCTTGGACAAAAGCGCGGCCTGTGCTTTGACCGAATCGGCCGAATGATCGGTCATCTCCATCTCGGGCAAAAGAACCTCTTTGGGCATCAGCGCCGGCGCATCTTCGTTTCTTCCCAGATAATATTGGGCCATGAACCCGAATACGAACTCGTCGTCGGGCATGTTGGGGTCGATGTCTTCGAACGGAAACTGAAAAACACCCACGGCCCGTCCATCCCGCACCGACATGACCACGACCACGGCCTGCGCCGACGGCCGAGCGCCGCGCGCAAACTGCACGATGTCGCGATCGAAATCGGCTTCGGGGTCGGAAATCTTCTGCTGCTGGGTGATCTCGTCGATTTGCTGAATGCGGTCGCGCAGCTCGGCGGCCAGCTCAAAAGCCTCGCTTTCGGCCGCCTTTGCCATTTCGATCTTAAGACCCTTGACCACCTCGGTCGTTTTACCGTCCAGAAGCTTCAGCACCGTATTGATGCTCTGATGGTATTCCGGCTCGGCAATCAGGCCCACGCAAGGCCCCGAACACTGCCCCATCTGGTGTAAAATACAGGGCCGCGAGCGGTTGCGAAACTCGTTGTCCGAGCAGTCGCGAAGCTTAAAGGCCTTCTGCGCCCAGCGCAGTATGTCCTTGATCTGATAGGCCGAAACGAACGGCCCGAAGTACCGCGCGCCGTCTTTTCGCACGCGACGTACGTACTCAAGCCGGGGAAACGGGTGATTCATATCCAGGCGAACGTAGGGATAGCTTTTGTCGTCCTTCAGCCGAACATTGAAGCGGGGTTTGTACTTCTTGATGAGATTGCATTCAAGCACCAGCGCCTCGGCTTCGGTGTCGGTCAGCACGACCTCGAAATCGATAATCTTGCGGACGAGCAGCTCGGTGCGGGGGTTTTTGTCCTTCGTATCTTGAAAATAGCTGGAAACCCGCGATTTTAGGTTCTTCGCCTTACCCACATACAAAATCACTCCACCGCCGTCTTTCATCAGATAGACGCCGGGTTCCTCGGCCAAACCCTTGATTTTAGAGTCAAGTGGTGATGTATTAGGCACCATATAACGATTACCACAAATTCCGAGGAAACGAACGATGGCTGAACCTACGTCTGATCTCGAAACTTTAGCTTACTGCGGCGCTTGTAAAATGGACCTCATTGCGACGATCGTGGCCAAGGTCGGCTCCAAAATCGTGAAAGTTCAATGCAACACCTGCCGCAAAGAGCGTGCTTACAAGGCGCCCAAGGGCATCACCGAGCCCGGTCAGGTTGTTGAAAAAGCAGCCAAAACCAAACGCAAGTCGGCAGCCGAAAAAGCTGAAGACGAAGCAGCGGCAAAGTCCGTCTCCATCGAAGTCGAGTGGAAGCGCCTCATGGACGCCGCCGCCAAAGCCGCGCGCGTGAAGTACACGGTCAAGGCGAAGCTCAATCTGGGCGACGTCGTACAGCACCCTATGTTCGGTGAAGGCATCGTCATGCGCATCGCTCACCCGGATAAGGCTGAGATCATTTTCAAAACGGATCTGAAGCTGCTCGTTCACTCGCGCCCGTGAAAGGTCCGGTTCGCCACTAAGCATATCCGGTGCGACTGCGTGCCTGAAAATGGCTCTGTCTCATGCACGCCCGGAAGCACCCGAGCGACGTCCAGGCTGCGCCCACCCAGCATCGCCCGCCATTCCGCGAGCGTGTAATGGCGCACGCGCAGCTCCGAGCGGCGCGTGGTGCGGTCGGGCCGCGTGATCTTGCGACGTTCGATGGATATGCCTTTGAACCAATCCCAGCGGCTTTCGCGCAGCAAGGTGCCATAGGGAGTTTCATCGTAGTCGCGGCTGTAGCCCCGACCTTGCAATTCACGCACGAGCCAGTCCCGGTTGTCCGATTCGATGAATACTTTTCCGCCAATTTTCACCAGCCGCGCAATCGTGGCCAGCACGCGGTCGTCATCTTCGATATCGTCGAAATAGCCCACTACTGAGTTGAACAGCACCACGGCGTCGGCCGCGCGGGGCATCTTCACCGTGCGCGCGTCGGCATGGATGATTTGAATCTGGCCCGGATTGGGCTCGTAGTCGGTTCCGATTACCGGAATGCCTTTCTCGGCTGCGCCTCGAATCGTCTGCGCCAGCAGCGGCTCAGAGATGTCGATGGCCGTGACCGCGAAGCCGCGCTGGGCAAACTCGATGGCGTGCCGGCCGTAGCCGCTGCCCAGGTCGACGATGTGCGCCCCAGCCGGCAGCTCGAGCTCGCGCAGCATGCGGTCCACGTTGCCCCGCGCCTCGGGCTCTTCCCAATGCCGATGCAGCTGCATGTACTCTTCGTCGAAATAGTTGCGCCACCATGGCGTCGCATTATCTTCGGCGTCAGGCTCGGCCTCGGAGCGCGAACGCAACCATGGCAATATGGCATCGATGATCTCATGACTCATGCGCACGTTGAAAAACTGCAACGGGCTGTCTTCGTGGTTGGCCGACGCCGGATGTTCTTCGGCCGAAAGCAGATGACCAAGCTTTGGAAGCAGCAGGCCCAGACAGGAGTCAAACCCCCGCTCCAGGCCGATGGCGACTGGCTCGTGCACCAGCCTGGCCTCGGAAATTTCTCGAAACGCATGATCTTCTTTTCCGCACACGATCAGAAACGGTGCCCGCACGTGAGTGAACAGCGAAGGTTCGGTGACGTTCGAAAGAAGTATCAACCCTTGGACCAGCACCAGGTTCTGAATCTCATTTATCGTATTGAGGAGCAAGCGCGTGCCCTGGCTCTGGCCCAGCAAAAAGACGCGCCAGTCGTCGACGTCCGGATGCGAAACCGCGTGCAGCACGGCGGCCAGATAATCTTCACTCAGGCTTTTTTCGTCGTCGGGCGCGAACTTGCCCTGGCTCTTGCCGCAGCCCCGCTTGTCGTAGCGAAACACCGCGTAGCCCGATGCCACAAGTCCCTGCGCCAGCGTTAGAAACCCGTCGTAATGCGGTATGGCAGGACCATTGCAGTTGCGGTCGCGGCCCGCGCGATTGTGCGCCAGCACGACCAGCGGACGACGTCCGCCGAAGATGACCGGGTCAGGAAAGTTCCACTCTCCCGCCAGTTCGGTTTGATCGTTGGATTCGAAATGGGTCTGTTGAATTTTCATAGGTGACATTCGATTCTCCTTCTATTCCGGGTCCGTCAATCTTTCTTCGAACTTCCACGCGACTTGGGAAATAGACCGAATATTCGAAATTGAGCTGCCCCGAAATCTCACTTAAAATGAGGCCCGGAGAGCCGCGCAAAACAGCGCGCATTCGGCGGCGAAGCAGACACCTCGAAATCAAATGTTTTTGGTGTGACTGCGGCATTGAGCTTGAGACTTCCTATTGCCTGACAAACCCGAAATTCTCATCTTTTCTTCAGCAGAAGCGCAGCAACCGAAGAATTTCCGCTTTCGATTGCGAGATCGTAGGCGGTCTTGCCATCCGGACGCCTAATTTTGTCGAAAGCACCATGATCCAGAAGCAGACTCGTCATTTCCAAGTACCCACGTTGCGAACTATACATAAGTGCTGTCATCCCCGCCTTACTTTTGGCATTCACGTCGTAGTTCGTGCTTAAAAGGTGGCGCTGAATAGCCAATTTGTTCTCTGCCGCAGCCACCATCAGCACATTTATGCCGTCGTCTCCCTGGGTTGCTACTCCAATCTTCTCAAGAATCGGCACAAGTGCTTTGCAATCATTGTGAACAGCGAGAAACAATACTTTGGTATTGTCATAGAAAACGTGCAGGATAAGACTTGTGATCACGGCGCCGAGAAGAACATAAAACTGAAGAACAAACCAAAAACGCTGCTTTTCTAATACCGCATTATTTAGCGATTTTTGTAGCAGACCCTTTTCGGCAAGATGGTGTGCAGCTGCTTTGTAGTGGTTAAATGCGGTTGAAATGTAGACACGATTGCCAGATCGAAGGTTCAATATTATGCCGTAAGGACGGAGATAGCTGGTGAGGAGCTCTGCCGAGTTAATATCAGTCCAAGAGGCCATTTTTGGTTTGAAAAAGAGAGCACGGATCGAAATTCCATTATCGTCCAGCACTACCGTTTGACCAAAACGCGCACAGAAAGCGCCAAACGTGACCAAGGCGAGGACAAACAGAACACTCGCAGGAAAACCCGCAAGCGCCCAAGCAACGGGCAGCAAAGATAGCCCTGCAGGCAATACCCATGTAACGATAGGCCAGAAGTATTCCAAATGCAGCTCAAGCTGAATCGTATTTCGTGGCATAATTCCCTCTTCCGTTAGCCGTCCAGGGAGCCGTTAGAGATCGAGCCAGTAGTCTGTGCAATTCTGCAAAGAGAGGTGTGGTGTCCTCGCGACGAGGGCCTTTGGAGTTTGTTTGGAACGTTCGGGACGAAGACAATCGCCCAATATCATCTTCTCCATCACTGCACCGGGCATATTCTCCGCCGCCGTCCCCACCGCTGTAACCGCCACCGCCGCCGCCACCGCCGTCCCCACCGCTGTAACCGCCACCGCCGCCGCCACCGCCGTCCCCACCGCTGTAACCGCCGCCGCCGCCATCGCCGCCCCCGCCCGCATCGCCTGGGCCACCGGCGTACCCACCGCCACCACCAGAATTGCCCGAACCACTGCCGATGTCATCATACCATCCACCAGTATTCGGATCGGTTCCGGACTCACCGCCTGATCCCGAAGTGCCACCCGACCCGCCCGTCCCACCGCCAGCATAGTTTCCGCCTCCAGCTGGACCACCACCAAAAACTTTATTGAGATTGCCCGTCGTATAATACTCTACTGCGAGATAAAAGAGCGCGACGACGAGTGCTATTCCACCGACAGTTAGTAGCGCTGAAGTGGATAAGGCTGCCCCTAACCCCCTTATTATGAACGCAAGCAGTGCAACCTGAAGAGCAATATAGGCTCCCTTTGCGATATCGCCTTTTGTGCACTCAAAAAGCCCAAGTGGGTCTGTAGTATTCATGGGGTTGTTGTTCGCGTACTTAAAGAGATTTGGATTCAAATCCGTAATTCTAAATGGGTCCGTGCTCATAAAGCGGTCATCTAACGCGGGTTGTAGTTTAAGTGCGTACATTCTCATAGATTTTAGCAGCTAAGAGGAGAAGAACCGTAAGCACTCAGCCGTCCACGTCATAATTTCTATTGATTTTAACATGGCGGTAGAAGGTTGCGCGGGAGATTTTGAGCGCACCGCAGATTTCTGCGACGGATCTGGCCGGATCGGTGTGCATCGCTCGTGCCGCGGCGGATTTTGGTGGGTCCATGACCGAGGGACGGCCACCGCGCCGGCCGCGTGACCTGGCGGCAGCTAACCCGGCTCGCGTTCTTTCGCGGATAATTTCGCGCTCGAACTCGGCCAGGGCGCCAAAGACGTGGAAGACGAGTTTACCGCCGCTCGTGGTGGTGTCGATGTTTTCGGTGAGTGACCGGAACCCAACTCCGCGCGCAGAGAGCGTGGTCACGATCTCGATCAAGTGCTTGAGCGATCTGCCAAGACGGTCAAGTCGCCACACCACGAGCGTGTCGCCACCACGCAGGTGACCCAGCGCCTCGGCGAGGCCCGCGCGCTCATCGATCGCGCCGCTTGCAATGTCGGTGAATATTTTCTCGCAACGGGCTTTCGTGAGTGCGTCGCGCTGAAGAGCAACATTCTGTTCGTTTGTCGATACGCGAGCGTAGCCGATGAGCATCTGGACCTCCTTGTCCGGTTGTCGCAATTGCCGTCATGGCAATGGCGTTTTGAGACTTTGATTTTAAGACGGCTTTCGAGACTTATCCACCGCCGTATTCAAGCTGCACACAGGCGAGTTGCCGGTTATCCACAGAACTGCCTCAAAAACGGCCGTTTTTGAGACGCTTTGTTATTACGCGGCCGGCGTCGCGTCGGCTAAGTGGGTAGCGACCTGGGTTTTGTAATCCCACGGCATTTTCACCGGATCTTTTTTCAGAATCGAGTATACGGCATCGGTTAAAAATCGACGTGGATCGACTCCGCACATCTTGCAGGTCTCAATGATCGTGTAGAACGTCGAAGTGACTTCGGCGCCGCGCCTGGATCTGGAACCATAGTGATTTTTTCTTCCGACAACCGGACCGCGCAGATTTCTCTCAGCCAAATTGTTGTCGAGCCCCACGCCCGGGTGCGTGAGGAATACGGTCAGTCCAGCCCATTCATTGAGCGCGTACTGAACGGCGTCGCCGAGCGTGCCGGTAAGCGGCGGCAGCTTCTCGCTCCTGTCACCAAAGAGCATGTTTTGCAGCTTCGCCAATGCATCTTTGGAGAACATCGCCGACTGGTCGCCCACCGCGATCTTCTTAAATAGCTCCGAGATCACGCGCGACTGGCGATGGTTCTGGTCGACAAGCGAAGCCGCGACCTTGGCAAACTGCTCCAGCTGCAACTTCGCGGCATCGGCATCCATTCTCGCTATCTCGTCGTGGGTTGGAATCTTCATGGCGGCACATGGAGAATGCCATGTTTTACCGCGCGCTCAAGCAATAAATCGCTTGCTCATGTCATCTGGGCTTAGTTTCCTCACGACCGACGGACTATAGAAGCGGTCCTCTCAGGGATAAACAGATTCCAATGCCCGTGCGCTCGAAGGTGATCTCGTTGGCCTTGTCGTCGCGCTTGTAGATCAACACCCAATCTCCCTCGACATGGCAGTCGCGGCGGCCAACCCAGGTGCCCTTGAGCGGATGGTCGCTGTGTCTTACCTCAAGGGGGCGTCGGTTGATGAGCCGGTCCATCACCTCGCGGATTTTATCTCTGTCTTTTCCGCGCGCGATCATGTGCGCCAGGTCTTTCTGGAACTGATTGGTATAGCTAGGCGTAAACGGCGCCGGTGGTGGTGGCGGCGTTGCTGCGGCTTTCGGCTTCTTGTTCTTCTTCTTGCCCATCTAGAGATTATATATCATGGAGCGAGAAGATTTTTTCTAGAGGCCCAGCTTTTTGAACATTTCGTTGGCGCTGCCGCTCTTAACGACTTCTTCGCCACGATCAGTCTTGGCAAACGTCGCGCGCGTAAGCTCGTTGGGGATTTTGACCTCAAAGGGAAGGCCCTTGTGCAGACAGACTAGGCTGTAAAACATGTTGATGGCCTCGGTAGAGCTGAGTCCCAGCTTCTCGAAGATATGCTCGGCATCATCCTTTAGGCGGGTCGTCGTCCTTGCCCGGATCATGGCGTTCTTAGCGGTGCTCTTAGGGGCCGACTTGCGTTTTTCCGTAAGCTTTTCCATATCTTCTCCATTGTACCCCATATGGGATACAAGTCAATCGGCGCAATCTGGCAATATCTTTAGTCTTTTTTTGCCCGTTTTTGGGCAGCGGCCGTCCGGCGTCGTTTTACGGCACCCTGCGGCTGTGGCTCCTGGGTGGGGTTTGCCGCCGGGTGGTTGGCCGTGTGAACCTCTTTGAGCTTTTTGCGCGCAACGTGCGTGTAGATCGTAGTCGACTCAATGCTCACATGGTCGATCTTCTTTTTTACTCGCCCACTGGGCCGCGCTCGTCGCCTTCGGCGGCATGGCCATCAGAGATCGCACGCTCAAGCATGACGCATCGATGGATGCTTGCTTTCAGCAGATTTTTCACCGACTCGATCCTGTCGCGGTCCCCTTCACGGCCCACTTCGCCGCCGTGCTCACAGTAAAACCAGATGACTAGGATTGTTTGGTGTTCGGCGCGCGGCTTCTTCATCCATGCTCACGACCACGGCCATCGATCTTGACGAAGAGCTTATGAATCGCTGCCTGGTGCTCACCGTTGACGAGGACCGCAGCCAGACGCGAGCAATCCATGAAAAACAGCGCGAGGGCCGAACATTGGCTGGCCTTCTCTCGCGCCAGGAGAAAGCACGAATCTTAAAGCTCCATCAGAACGCCCAAAGACTGCTGCGGCCGATCCGAGTCATCAATCAATACGCGTTGGCGCTCACGTTCCAAGACAGCCGCACTCGGATGCGGCGCGATCACAAAAAATATCTGACGCTGATCGACTCCATTGCACTTCTGCATCAGCACCAACGCCCGGTCAAAGAGGTCATCGACCAGGGGGAGGTGATCGAGTACATCGAGGTTGAGCCGAATGACGTGGCGATTGCAAACGAGCTGTTCCATGAAATCTTAGGTCGAAGCTTAGACGAGCTGTCACCGCAGACGCGCAGGCTTCTCGTCGCCGTGAGCAGCATGGTGACTGAGAACTGCCAGGAGGGTGCTAAGCGCGCCGACTTCCATTTTACCCGAAAGCACGTGCGCGAGTATTGCGGGTGGAGCGAAATCCAGGTGAGAAAGCACATGCAGAGGCTCGTTCAGATGGAATACGTGCTGACCCACCGAGGAAAGCGCGGGAGCAGCTTCGTTTACGAGCTGATGTACGACGGTGCTGGCGGCGACGGCAAGCCTGCGCTCATGGGGCTGACCGACTCGAAAACCCTGGGAAGCAATGGCCGTGCCGCATCAAAGTTCGAGCACCCAAACCTCAAGTTCGAGCACCTAAAAGGGCAGTTCGAACCCCCTTCGATCCCCCTTCGAGCGGGGTTCGACCGGGGGTCAGCGATGCCGGTAACGTCGTGTGGTGGCCCGTCTTCAGAGAAAGATGCCGAAACCGGCGGAAAAACCGCGCTAGGGCCTCAAAACTCTGAAAAAAGCCCATCTGACCTAAAGATAGGTGAAACCGTTATCCGGCGCGCAGCCGGTGGCGATGGAGATAAGCCATGAAAGCGCAGAGAGCGGCACAAGTGCGAAAGCGTCAGGGGCGCTTACGGCTGGTCAGCGCCGAGGACAAAGAAGCTGTTGATGACGATAGGCTGCGCTCGTTTGCTGATCGGTATTACAAATGGCTTGAGGTCACGCACTACTCCGACGTGACGATCACGGGCAAGCAGTGGCACTTAGATAAGTTTTTTGAATGGTGCGAAATCAGAAGCATCGAGCGGCTCCACGAAGTCACGCCGGGGATCATCGACGGCTATCAGAGACACATCTTCGACTACCGAACTAGATTCGGAAAGCCACTTTCTGTCATCTCCCAGCGCGGGCGACTTCTCTGCGTGCGCGTATTTTTTGAGTGGCTGATTAGAAAGCGCTTCACGACGGTAAACCCGGCGAGCGTTCTCGACATGCCAAGAGTGCCGTTTAAGCTTCCAAAAAGCGTGTTCAGCATCGAAGAGATAGAAAGGCTTCTAGCCGAGATCGACGTCGAGGCCCCGCTGGGCCTGCGGGATCGCACCATCATTGAAGTGATCTACTCGTCGGGCATTCGGCGCATCGAGGTCCGGGCACTCAAAACACGCGACATTGATTGCGAGCGGGGCCTGGTGCGCGTGATGGGCAAGGGCAAAAAGGCGCGGATCGTGCCGATTGGCGAGCGAGCCGTTCAATGGGTGCAGCGCTACTTGGCCGAGTCCCGGCCGCAGCTCATCGGCGGCCACACTGATCCGGATTTTTTATTCCTCACCTGCCACGGAAAACAAATCTCCCTTGAGCAGTTCAGCGCCATCGCGCGCGCGCTGATTGAGGCGGGCAAGATCGACAAAGGGGGTGCTTGCCACGCGTTCCGCCACAGCTTCGCAACGCACCT
>JACQAW010000224.1 GCA_016194725.1 Deltaproteobacteria bacterium | reverse complement strand
ACAACGGGGGCTCGACAGCCAATTCGACTACGGGCGCAGCCGCCAGCGCCAGTGGGTCCTCGGCCCGCACGACCACGTCATCCTCGACTGGCAGCAAAACCGGTGCGACTTCAGCCGGCGACACGCCCGGCACCTCGGGTACCGCGGCGTTCATCACCATTCAAAAGGTGGTGCGCTCCAACCTCGATCCCAACAGCCTCATCGAGCTCATTGGCCAGAACGGCGATATTGGAAATAACTGCCAGACGGTGGATCAGTGCGAGTGCGTGTTTCAGTGGAGCGAAGCCACCGGCGTGCTGCGCAACTCGCCCAGCCCGCTGCTGCGTCGCGAGAGCAACCTGGCGCGCTGCTCATTCCTTAATGTGACGGCCGGCGTGAGCTTCTTTGACGTCACCCTGCACATCAAGGCGGCAAACCTGGCTTCGAATACCGTGCGCGTGTTCATGCCCGTAGCCAACCCCAGCTTTGATTCCAGCATTGGCTCGAACTTCCTGCCCATTCAACGTTATATGTGCCGCGACATCATCCTCAAGCAGAACACCCAGTTTTACCAGGCCGGCGCGAATCCACTGATCGACCCGCAGCTGTGGGACCAGACCTATGCTTTCAACTTTTACACGAACTCCATCGGCCAGGACTACGGCGCGGTGGCCACCTCGCCCGTCGGCGGCGGGCCGGCGATACAGGTACCTGGCTTCGAATGCCCGCCCGTCCCCAACGATGCCAGCGACAACGCGGTTTACGACTACAATATTTATAGTTTAGGCGGCCTGGATGTGGGCACGCCTAACAACCTCAACGTGCCCGACGGCCTGGGCGACAACACGATTTTTCCGTCCAACGACAATAAGAACCTGGTTGCGGGCTGCGCCACGAATCATGAAGCCACCTGCGAAAAGTTCGCCGCCAACCGGCATGATTTCTATCTTTCCTCTTTCAAGAGCGCGGTTTTTCACAACTCAGTTTGCCTGATTCATAAAGTAGCCAATATCGCGGGCACCAATCCGGTGGTGGACTGCACCGGCGTGGACACGGCCACGGGCAACGTCTTCCTGGGCGCGGCCGCCATCGCGGGCAAAGACGTCGTGGGCTGGGCCGCGGTGCCCGACCAGAACGAGCGCTGCCCCGATCCGAACGCGGTCAAAATACCCGCCGGTAAGAAATGGGCCAAGCTGTGGCGTTTTCGCACCACCTACGCCCAGCGCAGCGTGCAGAATATCGCGAACACGGGCAATATCGGCCCGCTTTTTTGCACCACTCGCGAAGATTCGTGCCAGAGCAACTTTCCGGGCGTGAAGCCCGGTGCGCCTGGCGCCGTTGGCGCGCCGCCGACCCCGGCCAATAAAGTGCCCGGGACGGAAGATTACACCGCCGGCGTTCAGGTTTATAATACGGTATGCTACAACACGCGATCGCCCACGGGCCTGGGCTTGCCGTTTCAGCAAACCCCGGCAATCGGCTCGGGGCTGCAGACCGATCCGGGTTTCGGCAACTGCGACATGAACGGCAAGGCCGGCGACGGCAACGGACCTGGTAACGTGAATTCCAACGCGGGACCTAACTTCGAGGCGGGTTCTCCGGTCGCGGGCCCTCACGGCTGCCAGAACGGTGACTATCCGGTAACCCATCTTTCAACGGGCAAATGCAGCACTGCCACGGATTCCTGCGTTTCGCCAAACACCATCCAGGCCACGTCGTTTAACTGCTGCAACGACCTGGGCAATATCAGCGGCGCCGCGTTCAATCCGACGCAAAGACCGGCAAATAAAACCTGGGGCGGCCAGTTCTGCAATCCGGCGCTGATTGGCGACCACGACGCCTCGTCAGCAGACATTCAAACCTTCGTCGGCGACTGGCCACACGGCGGCTACCCCGACGGCAACGGCCATATCGTGCGCGGCCTGGCCGAAGACGTCTGGATCATGGGCAATTCGGGCAACCATGCCTGCATCGAGGCCGATACCGACCAGGGCGGCGCGCTGGCCGACCAGTTTACCGTGTTTCCACCCGTCCGGGCAAATGCGTTCCAGATGGCGCCACTGGTGCTTGATACGGTGGCAAAGGCGGATATCCTTTATGTAGTGACTCCGGAGGCCATTACCGTGGACCAGATGCAGGACTCTGAAAACGGCGTGATTGCCCGCCAATATACGCCCTATCGCCTGGTTCAGAACGGCGATGCGTCGACCCGGCTGGTGTATCAGCTCGAATCCGGCTCGGTCAACACGCCGACAGCCACCGACCGCCTGTCGCAATTTCCGATCTGCGTGCTGCAAGACAAGGTGGAGGGATTGATTCAGGGAGATCCGCCATGAGCCGCAAAATCAAATTACTTCTCACGCTCTCGCTTTGCGTCGGCACCGGCCTGCTGGTTGCGGGCTGCCCCAATCAGGGAGCGGCTTCGGGCTCGTCGGGAACGGCATCGACCACGGGGTTGGCCACGGGAACCTCCGGCAAAACCACCGGCGCGGGCTCGGCGACCGGAACGTCTGGCTCGACGGTGGCAAAAAATTCGACGGCAAGTTTCATCATGTCGACGGTGCTCGTGGCGGCTTCGGGCGCCAGCGGCGGCAGTGGCGCCAGCGGCGCGGCGCCCGGCGATCCGCCGCCGGTTTTCACCCTCGTCTTCAATGCCACCAATACCCAGAATACGTTGACTGACGTCTGCCAGGGCTTCAAGACCAACATCGTCGACTTCACGAAAAGGCCCATCGGATCGACCGGTGACTTTCGCGATGCCGAAGGCCATTCGTTCCGCAATATTTTTCATTACAGCTGCTTTGACATTCAAAGCAAAAACCTGACTATCGCCCACGACTTCAAGGTTTTCGGAACCAATCAGGCAACCAACCAGCCCATCAGCGCGTTTGTCGCCAACGGCTTCGTGCTGGGCGGCGGAAACGCGCCCGTCGCGTTCAGCGCGCAGAGCTATTATTATGACTTTTATATCCGCTCCAACGAAAAAGGCAGCATCAACGGCGGCAACGCGGGCTTCACGTGCCCCCAAGTGAACGTCAACGGCAATCCGTCCTTCTTTCCGCTCGACAGCTCGTTTGCGCTGGCTCTTCAAGTGAGCCCTGACTTTCCGATCACGATCGCCGGCCGCACCGTGATCGACGTGGCCGCGAACGCGCCAAACGGACCGGTCATCGGTTTTGCCGCCAAGCCAAACGCCGACGGCTCCTGTCCGTCGTTTCCGGACGCGTCGGGCAAGCTGCAGCGCACGTTTCGCCTGCGCCAGTACTCGGCGCTCTATCCGCTGCGCTACGAGGCCAACGGTGACATCAAAGACCAGTCCCAGCAGCTCAACACGGTCTATATCCTGGACCGCCCCGTGGACAAGCTGGGCCAGGACCCGCTCAAGCCCATTACGCGCATCGGGCCCAAGCCGTGCCCTTTCAGCTTCAAGACGGCGCAGTTCGGACAAAAATGCATCACCGATGCTTCGCTCACCGGCTGGAGCATTGACGGCACGCAGGTGGATGGCTCGCCCAAATGCCCCATTTATCCGCCCGTGGACAAGAAAAAACACCTCAAGCCCGACGGCACGCTGGTCATCCGGCCCTTCAAGGCCTATCTGCCGCACTATCTCGAGAACAAGACGCTCAGGGCTTGCGCGTTTCCTTCGAGCATCGCCATCGACCCTGAGATCGTGCTCTCGCATGACGAAAATATTTTCTCGGCCAACACCGGCCCCAAGGATTTCTGGTGCGCGAAATATTACGCTCCGGCAGGCTCGATCATTCCGTCGAGCGGTTCGCAGTTCAACAAGCAGCCCGGTGACTGCGATTTGTCGGCCAGTGCGGCTGCGATCAAGACCGACATCACCTATGCCTGCGAAAAAGCTTTCGATACCACGGGCAATCCGCTGCTCACGCCCGCCGCGGGCTGCTGCCAGATCTGCTCGGGCGCTGACTGCTCCGCACAGGGCGGCGGCCTAACGGCTGCCGGGCGCAACGCCGTCTTCACTCCGCCACACGACACCAATCAGGCCGGTGGTTTTCCCAGCGGCATCACCAACCCGATTCGCGCCCAGAACTCGCTGCCGCGGGCCCAGCCCAACGTGCCGCCCACCCTGGCTAACCCCAACGCAAGCGTCGGGTGCTTTGACCCATTTGAGCCCTGAGCCGGCTAGCGCGCAAGCTTGGCCAGACGTTGGACGTATTCCGAATATATCGCATGCAGCTTGGGGTCAGGCCGAAACAGGCCCACATGCACATAGCTGCCATTTACCCGCGCCTGGCGCAGTGAATCCAGGAAGTCGCCCCCCAGGATGTTTTTCGTGATCTCGTCGAGGCTCTGCTTTTTTCCACCGCCCTTGGCGTAGGTGTCGAACTGCTTTTCATTCGGAAACAGCTGATAGGCCTGCAGCAGATTTTTATAAAACTCCTGAAGATTGCGAATCTGGTCGCGCACGGCGGCGCCCGACTCCAGCCGTTTTACGGCGTCAAATTCGATGCGGGACCGGTAAATCTCGATCTGGCGCACGCGCGCCTCGGGCAAATCGGCCCAGTTGCGATAAGCGGCCCAGTCCGTCGCGGTTGGGTCATGCGAGACGAAAAGCACGCCCAAAGGCACGCCGTCGCCGTTATTGACCTCGACGGACTGCGTGTTGTTCGTCACTGGATTGGAAAGTCGCCGATACGTCCGCAGGGTCGCGCCCTTGGCGCTGACCACCTTGACGCGATCGACTTCAAAGGATTCCAGCCAGCCCGGAATCAGATATTTCGAGCTCTGCTGCGCACCCGTTTTGGCCGCGGCAGCTCGGTCGCCCACGCGGCCAAAACGGCCGCCACTGTCGAACACCTCGGCTAAAAAACCCGGGCTCCTGGTTTTACCCGCCGAGGCCCCAACGGGGAGCGCTTCGATGAATCGGCTGGGCCTGGCATTGAGCAGCGCCCGCAGGCGGTCAAAACGCACCAAAGCTTCGCAGACGTCCAGTGAAGTGCGGCGCTTGACGGCAATGACCAGTCCCTGGGCATCCAGAAACTGCTCACCGGTCAGGCCATTGGCCGCGATAACTTTACTCAGCCCGCGATTTTGCAGAGAGGTATCGACCTGCGCACGCACGTAGTCGCTGTAAACGCCGGCCAGGCTGTCGCCCAAGATAAATGAAATCAACTCATACTCGGGCAGTTTTTTGGGAAGGGGCACCAGAAACTGCGCGGTCGCGTGCTCTTCGGGAGCTGCAATGGAATCCAATGAGGGTGGTTTGCTGGCCGCTGTTTCGTCGCACACCGCGCTTTTGAGCTTCTCGTTGAAGATGACAAAGCGATCCACTCGCAAAACGTCAGCCTCGTCCACGGAACCTCGGTTGTTTGGACGCGCGATCGTATCGTCAATTTCATCACCTTGCTTGGCGTTGTTTTCGCCGGCAAGCACCGAAATGGACCAAAGACCCACAATCGCGATGAGGCAACTCAGTTTCTTTTGATACGACACTCCTCCGATTATAACATAGACCATAATGGCGCACCATTATCGGGCGGGTTCGGATGCCGAAGGAGTTACGATCGAAACCTTTTTACTCAAGATCGTGGGGCTCAAGCCACGCGCCGCCTTGAAACGCGCGTTCACGGCTCGCCATATTCGGCTGAACGGCCGGGTGGCGGACCGTCTTCAGATCCTTCACCGCAACGATACCATTGAAATCAATGACGCGGCATCAGGGCTGCACACCCCCGCGCAGGCAACTCTATTGCCCAATGCTCAGCTGGCCCTGGAAATTCTGACCCAAACGCAGGAATTTATCGCCTGTGCGAAGGCTGCCGGAATGAATACTCACCCCCTGCGTCCCGACGACCACACTACCGTCCTGAACGCGCTGATCGCACGCTTTCCTGAAACAGCGCGGCCCTGCCGGCTGGACAAACCGCTCGAGGGCACCCTGCTGCACCGACTGGACCGCGGAACCTCGGGCGTGCTTCTGGCTGCCCGCGATACAGCGGCATTTGAGCTGCTTCGCCAGCACTGGTCGAGCGCGAAATTTGAAAAGGTTTACCTGGCCTGGGTCAACGGCTACGTAACGCAGGGCGGGCGGCTCGAGCTGCAACTTTATCATGACCCCAAGTCGACCAAACGCATGGTGGCCATCGAAAATTCGTCCGAGGGTCGCCGCGCCGTCACCTCGTTTATGCCCATCAAGACCGTCACGCTGACCAACCACGAACCGGTCACGCTGCTCCTGATTCGAATCCATACGGGCGTGATGCACCAGATTCGCGCCACGTTCAAAGCACTGGGACATCCCGTGCTCTGCGACCCGATCTATCTTCAGAAAACGCCGACGGCCGCGGCTGGCAAATTCACCCTGCACCGCCTTGACCGGGATACCGATGCGCTACTACAGCGATTGCACGCGCGCGTTGCCCCGATCGGCGAGCCCGACCCCGAGGCCGTGCCGGAGCAGGGATTTTTTCTGCACGCCCTATGGCTGCGCTCGCCCGAAGTTCCAGGGCTGGAACAAGGAATTACTGCGCCCATACCGAGGTATTTCGGATAATTCACCGTTAAAGGAATTTTTCGGAAAACTCGCCGTTGCCGTAGCTGTACAGCTTGCGCTGCCCGTCGACTTCGGTTTCCAGATTCACCGGCCGGCGCCACACGTCAGAGACATTTTTGAGGGTCTCGCGCGTATAGCGGCCATCGAGATCAACGCCCTGATGCTTGTGCAGAAGCAGCAGCTCGCCCTTGTTGAGGTAGTTGCCGTCGGCGACGTAGATAAAGGGCTGGCCCATGTTGGTCAGGCCGAAAAGCATCTTCTCTTTGATCTTTTTGAAATCCCGATCGGCGATTTCGTACTGATTGGTGCGCCGGTTGAAATGGTAGGTGTAGAGCTTGTAGCGGTCGACGAACTCAGGCGTAAGGTACTCATCGATGAACGTCACGTCGTTGCAAACGCGGCGGACCTCGAAAATCTTCTCTTTGCCCAGGCCCAGCTTCTTGTCCCAGTTCTTTTTCAGCACCAGGTCGTCGCATTCGTCGTACTCTTTGCCGAACCGGCCCTTGTTCCAGCGCTCTTCGATGTCGCGCAACAATTCAATACCGATCTTGTAGGGGTTGATGCGTCCGGGCTGCATGGCCAGGGTGCCTGAATGGTGGTCAGCGTAGTCGATGACTTCGCTGTCTTTGAGCGCCTTGGTGGTCATGATGCGCGAGTGCCAGAACGAGGCCCAGCCTTCGTTCAGGATCTTGGTCTGCCACTGCGGCGCATAGTAGTAGGCCTCTTCGCGAATCATCGCGAGCACGTCGCTTTCCCAACTCTCCAGCTTCGCGAATTCGAGCAGGAACTGGAGCACGTCTTTTTGCGGCTCCTCGGGAATGCGTTTTGATTTTTCGTCGGCGTGGGCCATGCGGCGCTTCTGGTCGGCGATGAAGTCGGGCGGGTTGATGAAGCTGTCCATGTAGCCGCGATTGACTTTGAGCTTGCCAACCTCGCGGGTCGCTTCTTCCTCGAAGCCGGGGTCGCCCTCTTTTTTCACCTGCTTTTTGGCCATAAACGGAAGAAAGGGGTCGATCAGGTTCTCGATCGAAAGGCATTTGTCGATGAAGTTCTCGACGCGGTCCACGCCGTAACGCTCCATGAAGTCGCGAATGCGCACGCCGTGGTTGGCCATGGTGTCGATCATCTTGCGATTGGTTTTCGAGAACCAGTAGTTGTTCTTGAAAAAGTCGACGTGCCCGTACACGTGCGCCATGACGAGTTTCTGGTCGACCAGATTGTTGCTCTTCATCAGATACGCGTACGAGGGGTTGTTGTTGATCACCAGCTCGTAAATTTTCTGCAGGCCGTAGGTGTACGATTTCGAGAGCTGGTCGTACTCCATGCCGAAGCGCCAGTGCGGATAGCGCACCGGAAAGCCGCCCAGCGAGGCCACAGCGTTGATCTGGTCGTAATCGAGCAGCTCGAAAACCGTATCGAAAAAATCCAGGCCGTAGCCGACGGCGTAGCCGCGAATTTCGTCTCGAAGCTTGGATAGCTCAAGTGTCAGACTCATTTGCCTTTACCCAGGAAATCTTTGATGGATTGTATGATGCCTTCCTTGTTTTCGATCTTGGAAAGAATCACGGTGTCGTCGTCCTCGCCAAACGACTCGCGCAGGTCCTTGAAAAACTGGCCGCTGCCATAGCGGCTCTCGACCTGGCCGTAGCAGAACACGTTGACCTTGGGCAGAATTTCGGTCTTCAGTAAATCCATGCACAGGCGGGTGTCTTCGCCTGACCAGTTGTCGCCGTCCGAGAAATGAAACGGGTAGATGTTCCATTCGCTAGGCGAGTATTCGGTCTCGATGATCTTCTGGCACAGCTTGTATGCGGATGAAATCAGGGTGCCGCCCGACTCGCGGGTCTTATAAAAAGTGTCTTCATCCACCTCTTTGGCCGTGGCGTCATGAATGATGAAGCGCGTCTCGATATCTTTGTACTGGCTGCGCAGCCACGTATCGATCCAGAAGGCCTCGGTGCGCACGATTTCCTTTTGCTCGTCGCCCATCGAACCTGACACGTCCATCATGTAAATGATGACCGCGCTGTTTTCGTGCTCGGTCACGCTGCGCCATGAGCGGTAACGCAAGTCGCGCCGAATGGGCACGATGACCGGATTCTTGGGGTCATAGACGCCCGCCGAAATCTGGCGTTTCAGCGCTTCTTTATAGCTGCGCTTGAAATGGCGCAGGCTATCGGGCCCCTGCTTGGCAATGCCGGTGTATTTGTCTTTGACGACTTTTACGGTTTTATGGCCACGCGGCTCGATCTTGGGCAGCTGCAGCTCTTCGCCCAGAATTTCAGCCAGCTCTTGCAAACTGATGTCGACTTCCAACGCGTGTTCACCCGGGTTTTCACCGGCCTTGCCCGCGCCTTCGCCCTCTTGCGGCTGCCCCTGCCCGATCGGGTCGCCAGGCTTGCCGTCGCCCTGCCCCACGCCGCCCTTTTCCTTATCGCCGAACTTGAAGTGCGGGATATCGATTTGCGGCAAGGGTATCGTGACGACGTCCTTGCCCTTGCGGCCAAGCATCTCGCCGTGCGTGATGTACTTTTTGAGGTCGCCTTTGATCCTGCCCTTTACGATGTTTCGAAAGCGGGCGTGATCGCGTTTGATGGAGTAAATCACTATCGTCTACCCTCTCTTCTTAACGTCGCCCCTGGCAAAAATGCTTGCCACGTAATTCAAAACGTCCGTCGAACAGATTTCGCAGTAGCCGTAATTCTTGATCATGCGGCTCTTGACGATGTCGATCTTCTCCTGCGTGCTGCGGTCGACGATGTTGGAGACGAGGCTCGTGAGCTTGATCGTATCCTTCTGGTCCTCGAAGAGCTTGAGCTCGAGCGCCTTG
>JACQAW010000086.1 GCA_016194725.1 Deltaproteobacteria bacterium | reverse complement strand
GTGGCCGGCAATAACGTGCCTGACCTGGATTTTCTGCTCGCCTCCAAATTGAATGGTCCGCTGGGCTATATCTTACAACATCGGGGCTACACCCACACGCTGCTGCTGGCTCCGCTGCAGGGCCTGCTTATCGCGGCACTGGCCTGGCTTTGGGCCTGGCGCAAAAAAATCGCCTTTTCGAAATCCGACCGCAACTGGATCCTGGGCCTGGCTCTGCTTGGGCCCTTTCTTCACCTCGCGTTTGATGGCCTGAACTCCTATGGCGTGCATCCGCTTTGGCCCTTCAACAACCGCTGGATGTACGGTGACACGATTTTCATCGTCGAGCCGGCAATCTGGGTCACGCTGCTGCCGCTGCTGATTATCGAAAGCGTCAGCAGGGGCGGAAAACTTTTTTTCAGCGTGCTGCTCGCCGTGGGCGTGGGGGCCTGCGTTTTCACCGGATTCGTGCCCTGGCAGCTCACCCTCATTGTCGTCGCGCTTACGGGCTGGCTGCTCGGCCTGATGACCAAAATCAAACCCGCGGCCCGCTCCATCGCCACCTTGCTCTCGCTGCTTTTGCTGCTCGGAAGTTTCGCTGTGGTTTCGGCCCGGGTGCGCCACTCGATTACCGAGCAGGTGCTCAAGGAATTTCCGGGCACCAGGGTGCTGGACATCGCGCTCACACCCTTGCCCGCGAATCCGCTGTGCTGGTCGTTTTGGACGGTGGAATCCTTGAAGGGCTGGTATTTCGCACGGCACGGCACGTATGCGACGCTGCCGACCATCCTGGGCGCGGCGGAGTGCCCCGAAATTCGCACGGGCACCAAACATAAATTTCCGCTGGTGCCGGTGCCAGGCCCCCTGCGTCCCGAGCTGCTCTGGATTGAGCAGTATCAGGCGCAGATTGCCGGCCTGAAACAGCTCAACCAGCAGTCCTGCCTCGCCGCCGGCTTTCTGCGCTTTGGCCGCGTGCCCGCGTGGGTCGTTACGAAAGAAGGCCGAATGATACTGGGCGACCTGCGCTTTGACCGCGGCAGCACCAGACGCGGATTCGCCTCGGTAGTTCTTCCTGTCCGTAATAGCGATGAGGTTTGCCCCACGCGTATCCCGGAATGGACCGAGCCCCGCCGCGATCTTTTGACCGAGCCGAATTAGCCTAGGGCTAAGCTGCTTTTTTCTGTGGGGAATTCTCGGCGGCCTCGCCGGTTTCCGCGGGCAAATAGTCCGCGTAAATGCGGGCAATCGCCTGGGTGTAGGCCTGGATTCCGAAACGAGCCGTGAACTCATGGCGGGCATTGATTGCCAGCTGCGAGCGCAGCTGCTGGTCCGTCGCCAGCCTCACCAGCGCGACTGCCAGCTCTTTGGCATCGCCCGGCGCGAAAAGCAGCCCCGTGCTTTCGCTCAGAATCAGCTCGGCCAGCACGCCGATTCGCGAAGCCACCACGGGCACGCCGGCACCCATGGCTTCGGCCACGTCAGAATGAAACGGGGCCAGGTCGACGCTCGCGTTCACGTAGGCCATCACCGCGCGGCGGGTAAGCTCGGGCGCGATGCCCACGGCACCGTCGCCAGCCGACATGGGTTGCACGCTTAAAAAATCGCCGAGGTTCTGCGCGCGGCCAAAATCTTCGATCCTCGTTACCGTCGCCGGGTCACTGCCCTCGACCAGCACCACCGCGCGAAGGTCGGGTAGCTCGCGGCGAGCCAGCGCAAATGCCAATAGAAAAACTTTATACCCATTGGGATTTTCGTGCGAAGATACCGCCGCCAGCACGGGACGAGCGGCGGGAGCAGCTATTGGCGACAGGCGCACCGAATCATAACCGCGGTAAAGCACGCTCAGGCGTTTGCGCCACCGGGTGCTGCGTCCCATCTGATGGGCCACGTACATTGAGCTGGCCACCAGATAGTCGCTGAAAACCGCGGCCAGGTTGCAAAAAAGCCTCAGCCCCAGGCTCTGGGGCATGATGCTCCACAGCTGCCACACGAGGGGCACGTTGAACCTTATCTTGATGCCAATGGTCAGCAGATGCGCGCGCAGGCCGTCCGAGTGCACCAGGCCAAAGTCGTACATCTTGAAATACCGAAACAGCTTGCGATAGTATGCCAGCAGAGCGTAAGCCGCGGCAAGCCAGCCGCGCACCCCACCTCGGCTCGACAGCGCCTGTCGAAGCGTCGCGGGCATGGCCAGCACGTCGGGCTCAAATCCACGCGCGCGCAGCGCCGCGAACAGTGCCCCATCGGTGTCGGGCAGCAGAAACCTCAATGCGAATTTTTCGCCGCCCAGCGCATCGATCAGCGCCAGCAGCGCGCGTTGCGATGGCCCCAGGCGGGTATTGTCAAAATAAAACAGGATCTGACGTTCCATCATGGACTGAGATTGACGCATCAGGCGGCCGCCTTTTTGCGCGGCTTGTTCCACGCATCGCGGCCCAGGTAATCCACCGGCCCGCGCAGGCACTGGGCCACGCCGTGCAGGTAGCGCACGTTACCAGCCATGCTCTTGGCCGGCGGCAGGGGTTCGATGACGAGCAGCCCAATCGTGGCGGCCGCGATTCCGCGCACTGGCGGCGAGGTGACGGCGCAGAAAATCGTTCCCGCAGTCTTGGGATGCTCGACCGCAGTCCGCTTGTCGATTGCGTCCTTGGCCAACATGGTTTTCGAAAAATCCTCCTCGTGCTCGAGCGGAAACCCTTCGTGGTTCGAGGAAATACACCGGCCCACGCGCCCATTCACGCTGAACAAGGCCAGCTTCGCGCCGCCAAAACATCCGGACAGGAAAGTAAAATACCTGGTCATGGCCTCGGCAATCCTGCCGTCGCAGAACATCAGCATCTCGGAAAGCACGACGGCCACCATGGGGCTTGAGGGCAGCCGCACGGGAATTACCGCGATCGGGGCCTGCTCGATGGCCTTGTCGAGCAGCGACTCCAGCTCGCTGGGTACCCCCGTTTCGGCGTCGGAGAACGGGTCGACGCTGTCGGCATTCATTTTCTCGGATTCGATCATGCCCGAGCCGCTGAAATCGATGCCATCGACCAGGCCTTTTTCGCGCTTTTTCTTTTTTTCCTCTTCCGTCTCGGCCTCTTCGGGCCGGTCTTTGGACTCTCCGTCCTGCTTCCGGGTTTTCGTGCCCGAGGCCAGGTCCAGGGTTTCCTGCTCTAGCTTCTTTTTGGTTTCCTCTTCGGCCGCGGCGGCTTCTCCCTGCACCTGCTTCTTTCTGATTTTCTGCTCGAGCGCGGCGTCGGCCGCCGCATTTTCCTCGTCGTTGCGCGCCTTTTTCTTTTCAGCCGAGGCCTCGGCGGAGCTGGCATTTTCCTCTACCGCGCGTTTTCGCCTCAGATTGAGGGCGTCAAAGCTCTCTTCGTGTTTTTTCTTTTTCTCGGTCGCCGTCTTTTCGGCTATCTGCGTGGCCTCTTCGGCGCGCTTCCTGGCCACTTCGTCTTTGGCCTTCTTTTTCTCGTCGACCTCGGCCTTGAGCTTTTCGGCAGCCTCGGCCTTGCGTTTCATGGAGGCGGCGGGCGAAATCGAAAGCAGGTAGGCCTGCGTGCCCGCGCTGAGATTCGAGAAACCCTCGATTTTTTTTGCCTCGGTTTTCCTGCAGACCCACTTTTTGCCCACGATGACGAACATGGGACGCGCTTCGCCCCGGTAAATCCACCAAACCTTGATCGAATCCACCGTCTTGTTCTTGTCGGTGCGCAGGGCCGGGTCGACGAATACGAAAATCTTGGTGCCATCCCCCCCTTTGTCGGCTGAGCCGGTGGACTCCCAGGTGCCGGTGCTGACGCCGAAATGGTCGAACGGATATTCGAACTTTACCTCTTCCGCGCCTTCTTTGACCTTCATGCGGGCGGTGACCGAGTCCATCTCGACGAGCTGGTCTTCGCCAGTGTCCTCTTTTTCCTGGTCGGAATCATGGGCGTTCATCTTGCGGCCCTTGTCGGGTCCACTGCTGCCTAACGAACGGCCGCCGCTGGGGTCGTCATCGGAGTCAAACTTTTCTCCGACAGCGTCTTTTCCGCGTTTTTTCTTGAGAAAATTCCGGGACTCGTCGCCCAGGCTGTCATCGTCCTCGTCGCCGTCGCTTTCTGCGTCGCCGGCGTCCGAGCCAAAACCCTTGGGCTTTTTCTTGCGCCCGCCCGCCTGGCCCTCGCCCCCTTCGTCCTCTTTCTTTTCCTTGCCCTTGCGTTTGAGCTCTTCGGGGCTCAGATTGTGCCCCTTCCAGGCCTTTTCCGAATTGATGTGTTCGGTTTTGGCTTCGTCCTTGCCCCCCAGCGCCTCCTCTTTGTCGTTCAAGCCGGTTTTGCCGTAGCCGGCGTTCTCGTCTTTGAAATCCATCGCCAGACCGGCCAGCTCGCCCAGCTTGTTTTTCTTGCCCTCAGCGTCTTCTTCTTTTGGCTTGATGCCCATGCCCAGCCTGGGTTTGGGTGGCGGCTTGTCGGGCTGAGTCGGCGCGTCCTTGTCATGGGATTTGGAGGAATTTTTTTTCAGCCCATTTTCGGGCTCCTCGCGCGGCTGGTCTTTTTCCGCCTTCGGGTCATCCTTCATCTCGAAGTCGCGAAAATCGAGCCCATCCGTGGCTTTTTTATCTTTTTGTTTTTCAGCCGCCGTCTTTATGCCGTTGAATGCGCCTTTTGGACTTTTCTCGTCGGTTTTTTCGCTGGCCTTGTCACCAGGCCTGCCAAAACCCGTGCCTTTGGGCTTTCTTCTTCCAGTCGACACCGGGCTTCTTTACGCCGTCGAGCCCCTTGGCATTCAAGGACGGCTTTTCAGTCTCGCCTTCTTTCGGCTGTCCCGATGCCTCTTTCTTGGCCGCTTCATCTTTCATTTCGAAATCGCGAAAATCGAGTCCGGTGGCCACGCCGGCTTTTTTCTTTTCCTCCCCTTCCGTATTCGTCTTGTCGTTGAGAGGCACCTCGGCGTCGGTCTCGTTGAAGTGGTCCTTGACTTTCCAGCCCGGCAGCTTAGCGTCTTTTCCGATGTTCAAGCCATCGGCATCGGCCGACAGCTTGGACTCCAGCTCCTTTCCATCCTCGTCCACCACCGCAAGCTTTGGTTTTTCGCCTTCGAACTCCCATTCGCCGTTGGTGAACTTGGGTTTTTCGCCGGTATATTCGTAGGCGCCTTGCTTCTTGGGCTTCGTGGGGTCTTCGTTCTTTTCCATGAAGCGCCACTGGGTGTCGCCGTCCTCGGTTTTCTTCATCTGCATCCATTCGCCATTTTTGGGGTCGGGCCCCTTCATGCGCATGGTCCACTTCTTACCGTCTTTTTTTACCTTGTTGCCCTTGAAGACAAAGACTTCACCCTCTTTGCCGTCCTCGCCTTTCTTCTGGTTCATCACCTCGTTATCGACGCCGTCTTTGCCCTGGCTCTTCAACACGGTCTCATCGCCGCCCTTGCCGGTTTTGACGGGCTCCTGGCGGGCAAGCTCGTTGCGGCGGGTGGTCTTGCGCTGGCCGGCGATGGCTTTGGTCTGCAGATCGAGTTTGAATCTCAGCGAACGCTCCGCGATCGGCTCGACGATGTACTCGTGGCAGCCGGCTGCCTCGAAGGTCTTGATGATGGTCTGATTTTTGATCTTCGACAGCAGAAGGCATTTGACCCGATTCTTTTTGACCTCGGTGCCCAGCACCTTCAACATCGAGAGCAGCTTGATGACGTCGTTGTTCTGCACAATCGAGCCCACGATCAAGCAGGGAATCAAGGCGCGCGCCAGCACTGGCGCATTGGTGGTCGAGGCC
>JACQAW010000223.1 GCA_016194725.1 Deltaproteobacteria bacterium | reverse complement strand
GCGGAGCCAACGCGCTTTACTCGTCTGTCGTCTGGCTCGATGAGCCGCTGGTGGACGGAATTTTCGTGGGCGAGAGCGATCAGGCGTTTCGCCGAATTCTGGAAATATGCCGCGATGGCAAAGCCGCGGGTAAATCGAAATTCGAAATCTTAGGCGAGCTGGAGGAAATTCCCGGGTTCCTGCAGCCCGACCGGCCACGGGCCACCAAAAAAAGTTTTATTCCCAATCTGAACCAGAGCGAGGCGCTCGAAGCGGGCCCAGTTTATTATCTGGAAGACCAGATGGGCAACAGCCATTTGCAGATTTCAGAAGCGGGATGCCGCGGTTTTGCGTGAGACCGCCCTGCGCGCCAAGGCGGCCATGGGGTTGGATACGATCGATATTTACAGCTTCAACTTCAACATGCATTCCGGCCTCTATCAGATTCTTTGGGACCTGGTAGCGCCGTTTCGCAACGTCGGGCTCAAGAGCCAGCGCTTCGATTTGCTGGCGCATGATCCGATGATGGTGGAGTTTCAGCACGCCATAGAAAAGGCCAGTATCACTTGTGGACTTGAGGGCATCAGCCCGCGTCTGCGCAAGTACCTGCACAAGAATCTTGAGAATGAGCAGTTGCACCAGAGCCTGACCGCCATTTTCAAGTCGAAGGCGCGTGAGCTGAAAATGTTCCTCATTGCCACGGGCCTGGAGGTCGATCAAGATTTGGTTGCGCTGGACGACCTGCTCGACCATCTGAAGCAGATCAAAACCGCCACGCATGCCGGTACGCGAATCATTTTTTCGATGACGCCGCTGGTGCGTTTTCCGTGGACACCGCTGGAATTTGAAAATGCGCCGTCCGTGGAAAGTTACGATTCGATCATCGCCAAAGCCGCCGCGCGTGTGCGGGCCGCGGGCTTCGAATTTCGTGAGTCGGCCGAGCTGCCGGAATACTGGGTCTCGCAGGTGCTGGTGCGCGCCGCCGACGCGGGCGTGACCCGTGCGCTGCTGGACACGATAGCCGACACAGGCTACGTTTATTATCGCGATATTCCTCAAGCCTTTATGGAGGCACTGGCCTCGAATCTGGTGAAACAGGGCTTGGACCCGAAAGAGCAGCTTCGCGGCTTTACGCTTGAAGAAAGCCGGGCCAAGCCGTGGGCCAATATTGAGACCGGCGTGAAACGTGAGTTCCTATGGGAAGAGGTTGAACGCGCGCGGGGGTTCGTCGAGATTGACTACTGCCTGGGGCGTACCTGGACCAAGGCGAAATGTTTTCACTGCGGCGGCTGCCCGACGCGCTATCATGTGCGGGACATCGTGCTTTCGCAGCAAAAGCGAGCGTACTCGCTGGAGCAGTTCAAAGACCGCATTACAGTGGCGCGCAAGAGCGAGCAGCGGCTGAAGTTTTTCATTTCGGCGGGTGTCGCCGCGCGAGGCGTGCCGCGCAGGATGATAGGAGTGGCGCTGGCGCGTGCGCTGATGCTGACCGATCGGCGGCTGGCACCGCATTATCGCGGCTATGTCGGCACGTTTTGGGCGGATGCGGACCGCGAAGTGTGGGTAACCGGCGATGACGTCGTGACTCTGACCTTCAACGGCGAAGCCCGCGCTCGCGTCGAGGCCCTGGTTTCGCACCCGGGTACGTTGGCGGCAATCAATGCACAGCTTGGCCAATGGGCCGAGCTCAAGGGCATGGCGGTCGACGATTGGCGTCCCAGCACCTTGGTTCTGGAAAGTCCCTATGAGCTCAGGGCGGACCGTTACCTGAAGCCGCGTGGACTTAAACATGTGCTTCGCAAGCAGAACGATGGCGCTTATCTGTCCGAGCTGATTCCTCAGTCCGCGAAAAAAGGATTTTTGAAATCGGTCACGGCTAAACGCACGGCGGAGGGCGGGACGGTTTGCACGATCGAGCTGGGGCCCAAGTTTCAGTCCCGCGAGTTCGCGACCGAAGCGTTCGCGCTGCCGCGTTCGGGGGACTGGGTAAGAGTCTCGATGCGTTCGACGGGCCCGGGGGGCCTGGCTACTGGAGGAGCTGCGCGTCTTTCAAAAACAGCGACGTCATGGGATTCAGGACCGCGCCTTTGAGGTGGGGATTGACCAGATAGTCGTAGGCACGAAAATACAGCGGAATAATGGGCGTCTCTTCATCCAAGATGCGGCTGGCTGTGGCAATGTCGCCCTTTTCGACCGCCTGATCGTAGTCGGCGTTGCTCCAGCGTCCCAGATTCATCGGATTCCCGGTTTTGAGCAGCTCAAAGTAATATCGAGTGTCGCCTACCGGCGGTCCGTACGTGTTCAGGAAAATCGCGAAGGGGTCACGCGCCAGACGCTTCCAATAACTTTTGATTTCCGCACCCTTAATGTTTGCATCGAGGCCCAGATTTTTTTTCCATTGGGCCTGGATGAACTCTGCGATCATTTTATTGCTGCCCTTTTCAAAAAAACCGAATTCGGGGCGCTGAAGCCTGGGTTCGCCACTCAGACGTCTTGCCTCGCCGGGATCGGCGGCACGAAGGAGGTTGAGCTCGGGCGTCAGGCCTGACGCCGGCACGTAGCCCGGGCCCAGCAGTGGCTGAAACAGCGTGCGGTCGATGGCGAGGCTGAGTGCCTGGCGATATTTTTTTTCAGCCAACGCCGAGTTGCGCGAATCGATTCCCAGGTATACGAGGACCGGCGATTTCATGGAATGGAGGTCGTCACGTTTGGCCAGAACGGCGCGATCGAGCGTGCCGAGATCGGCCATGAAGTGCAAACGTCCTGATTCATAGAGTCTCAAGGCGGTGGCATCGTCTTCGACGATCAGGGCTTCTATTTTTTTCAATGTGCCCGGCGTGCGATGCAGGGAATTGGGAATCAGCTCCAGCTTGGTGGCATGTTTGTAAGACAAGATTTTGTATGGACCATTGAAAACCATATGCGATGGCTCGCTGCCCCAGTCTGAAAAGGTGGTCACCAGATCCGCGCGAACTGGAAAGGTGGCCCAGTGGGAAAGTGCGGCGGTGGGAAAGTGGTCGGCTTTGCGTTCGCGCAGTACCATTTCGATTTCGTGGTCGCCCACCGCCCGCGCGCCATTCCACACCGTGGACTTTCCGGCATTGAATTCACGAGCCCCCTCGAAATCAAAAAGCAGGTAAGCATACGTGGACGCTGTTTTAGGGGCGAGCAGCCGGGACCAGGCCGCCATGTAATCGGCAGCCCGCACCGGCTTGCCATCGGACCATTTGAGGTCGGTGCGCAGGGACACACGCCAGGCCGCCGTGGTGCCCACGCGGCGGGGCAAGCCTTGTGCTTCGACAGGCTCGAGCAGCCCGGCCTGATTTACGCCGTAGAGCCCTTCCACGACGTTATTGATGACATGAATGGGAACGTCGCCCATGGTCCAGTCCAGAGTGGCGGGCTCAAACGCCAAACGCAGACCTACTGTTGCGTCTGAAGCGGTAGAGGCCGGAACAGCCAGGGCGATGGTGAGCAAAAGGTATAAAAAATACATGTTTTAAGTGAGTTCCAGCACTTACATCTCATGACTTTCCGAAATGCACCAGTGTCAGGCCGCCACCATGGTGGGGCCGGGACAGAGTTACACCGCCCCGCTTCAAGACGTCTGCTGACATAAGGCCATTGGTTTCGAGCGGTTGTGGGTCGGAATTGCCGGGTACTCGCGTGGCACGTGACTTGAAGTAAGGCCTAACCAGAAGTTGATGCTGAAAACCTCGAAAGAGGTGGGGTTCAGCAAGTAGGACGTAAGCTGGGTTTACCCAAAGTACACTTCAAAAAAACATCCTCAGAAACCATTAATCACATCAGCGCCGCTGGCTCTCGAAAGAGGGCCAGCCGGATCACCTTTTTGAGGGACGCTTGGAGTGCTTTTTAGACCGCGGGTTGTGGGCGGGTTTATCAGTTCTCTCGGACCGCTCGCGTTTGGGGGGCAGGTACTTGATCTCGCGTTTGGTCAGGGGCCGGGCGGTGACCTGTCGGTCTTCGTCAAGCCAGACAGTGGCGCCGCGAACCAGCGTCGAACGCAGCTCGGGCGGAATATTTGCCGGAACCGTTATCGCCAGCTTTTCGTCTGGACGGCACAAATCAATGGCCATGCGTTTCGGGCCGCTCAAATGCAGATCGCCGATGGCGCGAAAGGTTTTTTCATCCCAGATTACTGGAGCGCCCCTGCGCACGAGCAGGTACGAGAATTTCAGCCAGCTGCGGGGGTCTTTGAAGATGCGCAGATTCAGATCGATCAGGCGGCCTTCGGTAACCGGTTCAGAGAAGTGGCACCAGTGCTTGGTTCGATGAACCGGACATTTGGCGGTGTGATGACAGGGGCCTAGAATCTTGACCTCGCCGGGGCTGGTTTTGAGAAGGCGCTCACGATAACGCACTAGCCGCTGGCTCGGCACACGATGCCCGGGTTCGAGCACCAGCATTACGCCACGAGTGGAGTCCCACAGCTGCAGAAGCAGCTCGCGCGCCAGGGTGCCTTCTTCGGGCGGAAGCTCGTTGAGCACATTGGCCGCAAGCGCGAGATCGTACTGGCCTGATTCCGATGGCAGCGTTGTGTGCAGCGAGATCTTGACCGTGAGCCCCAGTTTTTTGGCGAATTCGGTCACGAGTGATTCAGCCAAGTTCAAGGCGCTCGTTTGATTGTCGACAAGGTCAAGATGAACGGGGGGCAGTTCTTTGATCTTTTTATAACGATTTTTATACGCGGCCAGCGCGGCAAGCGCCGCGGTACCCGGGCCGCAGCCAAAGTCGACCCATCGTTGGGGCTTGGTCACGTCCAGTTCCGAGGGCCAGACGCCAGAGTGGCTCGAGAGCAGCATGTGCGCTTTTTCGAAATTCAGGGGCACGAAATAGGCAAGATACGCGGCTTGGAACCTGGGATCTTCGAAGTAGCGCAGGTCGAGCTGACCGCGTCCATCGGTAAAACCCTCGCTCAGGGAATGCACATCGGCTTGAAGATCAAGGTCCTCGGCAAAGTCGGCACCGAGGTTTTGCTCGATGAGGTCCCAAAATGGTTTCATATGCTACTATACATCCTATGGAGAGCTTGCCTTTCCAATATCAAAAGCGTGCATTCTGGGAATTTATTTGTCCCATCTGCAAGAAAGAACGCCGTTCGTCCTATTGGCCATCGCCGCGCACTCGCCATTACTGGCAGCTCGCGGCGGTTGGGCTGTTTGTTACGGCGTGCGGCTGGCCTTTCTTTGGCTTCAGGGGATTTTTTCTTATCTTTCCGATCTGGGGAACCTTCGAGTTCATCTATCGTTCGCGCGCCCGTCAGAGTCTGACCTGTCCTCATTGCGGTTTTGATCCGTATCTTTACAAGTACGACGTCAAGCTGGCCCGGGCGAAGGTGGAGGAATTTTTTGCGGAAAAGAAAAAACAGCAAGACGCAAAGAAATCCTCCAAAAACCCGCCAACCCCGTGATCTCTCGCGCGCGTCCTGTTTAAGGAGTGTACGGGTGTTACTCCCTGGCACGTTTAAGTTGCGCCAGCGTGAGGCTTCCAAGCTCAGAATTTCGTGGCACAGTTGCTGCTAAAGGGGTCCCGTCACCTGGAACGCGCCAAGCTGGTGCAATGTTCCAGATCGGCAAAACAACTACTCTCTCTTCTCTCTCTCAGGCCCCGGTACCGCCAGGTATCGGGGTTTTTATTTCCGATTGAAATAGTCAGTCGTAGCTCGATTGCCCGGGCGTTCTTGACACTGGGGAGCGTCAAGGGCTACACATGATTTCTACGTTTATTGGGTAAGCAGGAAGGGGAAATCATGTCGGTAAATAAGGTACTATTAATCGGCCGTTTGGGGAACAACCCTGAAATTCGCAATACGCCATCGGGTGCGGCGGTTGCTAATTTCAACGTTGCGACAAATGAGTCGTGGAACGATAAAAACGGTCAGAAGCAAGAGCGTACAGAGTGGCATCGCGTAGTGGTCTGGGGCAAACTCGCGCAGCTCTGTGGCGATTATCTGAGCAAAGGCCGCCAAGTTTATATCGAAGGGCGCATGCAGACCCGTCAATGGGAAGACAAAGAAGGTCAGAAGAAATACACGACCGAAGTCATCGCCAACACCGTCCAATTTTTGGGTGGTCAGGCTGGGGAACGTGGCGCCAATACCGGTGCTGGCATGCAGGCCGGCGGAAGTGCGGCGGGCAGCGGGAAGTCGGAAGATTTCTCGGGCGTACGTATGGAAGAGCCGTCCTTCGCCGAGGAAGACATTCCTTTTTAGATAGATGCGCTTGTCCCTAGCATTTAAGCTCTAGGGACAAGCGCTTGAAACTAAGTGGCGTCCAGGCTTCAGCAGCATACGGAGCCTGGACGTTTTTTATAGAGAGACTATGAAAACCCTCATCATCATTCCGACCTATAACGAAATTGAAAACATCAAGAAGCTGGTCTCCGAGATTTTCAATCAGGTCGACAGTCAGACGCATATTCTGATTTGTGATGACAACTCGCCGGATGGAACAGGTGAGCTGGCAGATGTACTGGCTGAATCCAACCCCCGAGTGCATGTGCTGCATCGCCCTCGGAAAATGGGCTTGGGCACGGCTTACGTGGCAGGGTTTCGATACGCGCTCGACAACGGCTATGACGTGATATTCGAGATGGACTCGGATTTCAGCCATGATCCGAAATATCTGCCGTTCTTTCAGCAGGAGATCGAAAAGTACGACGCCGTGATTGGTTCGCGCTATGTTCCGGGCGGCGGAGTGCTGAATTGGGGACTGAGTCGCCGCATTCTGAGCAAGGGCGGAAGCATGTATGCCCGCATGCTGCTGGGAATTCCGTTTCAGGATCTTACCGGGGGCTTCAACTGCTGGCGCCGTTCGGTGCTTGAGGCCATCGGGCCCAGCAACTTGATGTCTGACGGGTATGCCTTTCAGATCGAAATCAAATACAAGGCTTACAAGAAAGGGTTTCGCATCAAGGAAATCCCGATTGTCTTCGAAGACCGCTACCTGGGGCAGTCGAAGATGAGCAAAAAGATCGTCGTCGAAGCCATGTATCGCGTGCTACTGATGCGTATGAACGATAGCTCCGTTCGCAGAATGCTTCCTGAGGCAAAAGTCTCTCATTCCAAGCCTTAGTCGTGGCGGCAAAGGGGGAGTAATCCCTACCTACCGGGTAGGGATTACAGCTTGACTCCCATCCCAACGATTTTACAATGGAAGGTATGTTCAAGGATGGGCTCAAATTTCTTTCAGCTTTGATCTTCGGTGCCCTTATCACTTCTTCGGTGAGTGCCAGAGCCCATGACCCGTTCCCGGTTGTTCTGGTCGACAAGGCCAAGAATCAGATCGCACTGGGTACCTATGCCGGGGACCATATCGAGATCAAAAAGCAGTTCCATGTCACGTTGGGCAAAATGCGTGGCGACAAGGAAGTCGAAAAAGATCTGAAGACTCCCGAAGGCGTCTACTTCTTTACAGGCAAGCTTACGCCTCCGTCGCTCAAAAAGAAGTTCGGCAACATGGCTTTGATGATCAATTACCCCAATCCGATAGACCAGATGGCGGGCAAGACTGGTTACGACATCATGTTGCATGCGACCGATGATCCGCCGCGCCTGAAGCGCGATTATGACTCCGAGGGCTGTGTGGTAGTCGACAACCCCGAGATCGAGGAGATTTCGAAAGAAGTGAAGCTGGGGCTGACTCCGATCATCATCTATCCCGAGCTGAAGGCGGAGTATTTATCGGTAGGTGCGAACCCTGAAGTTCAAAAAGCTTTTGATCAGTGGCTTGGCGCCTGGAATGGCAAGGATTTGAACAACTACATCGGTTCGTACGCCAAGAGTTTTCATTACAACGGCATGGGCATTTCGAAATATCGCGATTACAAATCCTCGCTGAACCAGAAGTATGCGCAGATTCACGTGAAGGCTGAAAACCTCAGATTCTATTATCATCCGAAGTACGACGTGGTTTCGTTCACGCAGGTTTATGAGTCGAAGCTCAAGACCGGCGCCAAGGGTTTCAAGAGCGCCGGCACCAAACACCTTTATTTCGTCAAGGAAGAGGGCGGGCTTCGCATTGCCAACGAAAGCTACAGCACTGTTAAAGAAGACTGATTTCTGGTAACACTGCGGCCATATGCGCGTATTGGAAAGTGACATCACTATCGTTGGCGCGGGCCTGGTTGGCTCGAGCGTCGCGATGCACCTGGGCTTGAATGGGGCCAAGTCGGTAATGGCCGTGGATCTTGACCTTGAGGGCGTGTTCAGCTCGTCCGAACTCAATGCTGGCGGTGTGCGGGCTACCTGGAACAACCCGGTCAACGCGCAGATCTCGCGCGTGTCGATTGACTACTACGCGAGTGTTCACGAGGACGTGGGCTTTCACCAGAAAGGCTACTTCTGGATGTTTGCCAAAGAGGAGTGGGATACAGCGTCAGCGACTTTGCGCGCAAACCCGCATCTCAAAGACGCCCGTATCGAATACCTTTCGGCCACCGATATCACCAGGCGTTTTGATTTTATCGACAAGGTGGACGATCTGGGGGGCGCCACGTTTTCACCACTTGATGGCTTGCTGAACGCCAATCTGCTGAAGAATCATTTTCGCGCGCGGGCACGCGCCAAAGGCGCCAAATTCCTGAATCGCATCTGGGTGCACCATGTGACCTTCATGGCGGACGGAACCATCGAGCTCGATGCCTGGCAATGGCCTGACCAGATGGATCAGGACGAGCTGAAGAAAATACTGACCGCCAAGGAAACGCGTGGCGCCGAACCTATAAAAATCAGGACAGGAAAAATCGTGAACTGTTCGGGTGCGTGGGCGCGGCGCTTCGCGAACTGCATGGGCACCGATTGTCCCAGCAATGCCGTGCGCCGACAGGTGAGCGTATTTGAGTGCAAGGGTGTCGACCTCAGGCCGTTTGGGATGTTCGTCGACTCGTCTGGAGTTTACTTTCACCCCGAGGCAAATAATATTCTGGCGGGCTATGCCACGCCTGACGAGCCGGCCGGCTATAACTTCGAATATGACGCATCTTTTTTCGAGAACTGCATCTGGCCGCCGCTTTACAACCGCTCGACGAAATTCTAGAGCCTCAAGCACATCACGGGCTGGGCCGGTTTGTATGAGATGAGCCCTGACAAGAGCGCCATCGTTGGCGCCGTGCCGGGCTTCAAGAGTGTGTTCGAGGCGCACTCGTTTTCTGGTCGGGGTGCGATGCAATCCTATGGCGCGGGGCTAGGGCTTTGCGCGCTCATCTTGAAGGGACGTTTTGAGACTCTGGATTTGTCGGCACTGAGCGGAAGCCGCTTTGCCGAGGGCAAGACTGTTTCTGAGGCGCTGGTAATCTAGGACGTACACGGCCAGGTGACCACCCGGTGTTTGCGCGGCGCGCAAGCCCGACTCTGGCAGGAAAATCTTACACGATGGCCAAAAGATCGGCAGTGGGGTAGTTTTTCACTGGAGCTGAGATGGGGACCAGGGGATAAAATATGAAGCCAAACGAGTATGTCCGTCGCTATGATTCCTTGGCGGCCGAAGCGCCACTCTTTCAAATTCCGGTACGAAAGGAATATATCCTCAAGGAAATCGGGCGCGGCAAG
>JACQAW010000222.1 GCA_016194725.1 Deltaproteobacteria bacterium | reverse complement strand
GCCCAGGCTCATGGCCTCTACCACGGTAAGACCGAAGGGCTCCGGCGTAACCGAGCAGTTCACGACGATCTGGCAGCTGGCCATGAGCGCGGTCACCTCGCGCACGAAGCCGGCGAAGACCACCTCTTTTTCCAGGCCCAGCTGCTTAACCTGCTCACGTAGCGCGTGGGCATACTGCTGATCGCCGGGCGAGAACGGCTCGCCCGAGAATACACAGGTCAGCGAAATGCCCGCCTGTTTCAAGCGCGCCACCGCGGCCAGCAAAAGCCCATGGCCCTTCATGGGTGAAATTCGCCCGAACAGCCCGATGGTGATTCTTTGCGTGGCGGCCAGCTTGGCTGGCGAGTTTCGCATGGCTTCAGTCACGTCAATTCCGGGCAACACGACTTTCATCTTTTTCGTCCGGGCACGGTAGCGCGTTTGAGCCTGCAAGGTGTGCTGCGAGTTCACGAAAATTTCGCTGGTGGGCACCAGGCCCGTAAGCCAGTCCAGCTCGCCGGTGGGCCCGTGCTGGTACCAGACCTCGGGAACCCTGGCCGCTCGTGCCGCCAGACCGCCAAAAAGATGGCCGTAACCCATGATGCTGTGGACGAGCTGAATGTCATTGGCGCGAATGCGGTCGCGCAGCTCATGCACGCGTTGCCAGACCGACACGGGATTGCGCAGCCTGGGTGGCTTGGCATAGTGGCTTGTGTGGCACGTGATTTTAAGAGCGCGCAGCTCGTCGACAAAGGGGCCCTCGCCGAAGAAATAAAATTCCGGCACCCAGCGGCTGCGGTCGTGAAACCTGGCAATCAGCGCCGTGAGCTGCTCGGCCCCGGCCTTTTTGGCATTGGGCGAAACATAAAGCACTTTTCGCTGCTTCACGCCGGCGCCTTCAAGCCCCGGACCAGCAGCTGGTCCGAAAATCTTTTGCCTGAAAACAACGCACGTGAAGCCTGTTGCCAGTGCAAGCCGGTGCCCGGCACCCGTCCGGTTCCGCTCCACTTCACCTGAACATCGGTAAAGGCACATTCACGAAAAACTCGGCGCAGATCGATCTCCAGCATCGGCGTAATGTGGGCCGGATAGTCCGCGTCGGAAAACGCGCTGTAAAAGCCCCGGAGATTCAACGACAGCAAGCTCGTCAGGCTTTCGTTGTTGGGCGTCGTCACGATGGCCAGGCCGCCCGGCTTCAGTACTCGAAACATCTCGCGCAGCAGATGCCGAGGGTTTTCGAGGTGCTCAATGACTTCGATGGCGGTGATTACCCCGAACTGATTGCTTGCGAACGGCAGCTTGCCGTTCAGATCGGCTTTCACGAAGTCAAAGCCGGCTCTGCCCGCAAAGTCGTGCCCGTCACAGCCCGTCAGGCCTGAATATCCGCCATGCGCCAGCTGACCCAGAAATTTTCCGGTGCCGCAGCCCAAGTCGAGCAAGGGCGAGGCCATCGCCTTGTTCAGCTCGCCCTGAACCCACTGATAGAGCATTTCGGCCGACTCACCGCGCGACATCAGCAGGGCGTCCGTCATGGTTTGCGAACCATTGCCCACTGCCTTTGGGCCCCATAGCGCAGCAGCGACGTCCAGCTTCCTTGAGTCAGGGCCCGCAGGCCCGCTTTTCTAATAAAGGATTTTTCAATGGAACCATCTGCAACTCGGCTGAACCACCGGTCCAAGCTGGCATTGCGCGGCTGCGCGCTTATTCCCGTCAGCCCGGCGAAGTGGTTCAGGAAATAATGCGTCGTCGCAAGGGCGGCGCCAAAATTTTCGTGTTGCACCGAAAAAGGCTTGCGGCGCTGAATCAGGGCCAGGTCGAGCAGCCACCCCAGTTTTTGAAAGCGATGTTGGATTGCCGCGTGAAAAACGAGAAAGAGGTATTCATCCTCCGCGGCAAGATGCCACACTTTCGCTTCGCTACCGCTGGTACTGAGCTTGGTACTGACGGCGCGTTCGCACGCGCCCGCGAGTGCGAACTTGCCGTAGCCCAGCTGAAAATGGCACTCCACCACGAGCGCCGGATTTGCCAATGAGGTGAATTCGACTTTGTGGGCATTTGCCTCGAATTTATAGCTCCCGGAGGACCTCCGAAAACCGTTACCCTCGAAAAACGACTCCACGGCCTGGCGCTGGGTGGCCGGGAAAAGCAAATCCAGGTCATGAAACGGGCGTTGCTCGGGCCTGGCATAATAGCGGCGCGCCAGCACGAAACCCTTCAACACGACCGCGCGCAATCCATATGCCTCGAGCGCCGAAAGCAGCTTTGGCGCGAGCGCCTCGTGAATCACGTGCGAGTGCGCCACCTCGAGCGCCCCATGGGAAAGGCTGGTCGCGGCCCGCGGCGGCACCTTTTCAAACTCGCCGCTTTGTTTAAGCAGCCCGTACAGCCGGGGCGCCAGCAGATGATGGTGCGCAAGCCACACCACCCGGTCCCAGGGCCACCGCGAAATATCCAATCCGGCAAAGGGCATGGGGTCATCGAGCAGCGTGCGGGAAAAAATTTCAGTCAGCATGTCGCGATTTTTCATCAAAGAACTTCAGAAAAAAATCGACTACCGAGGCATCGCGGGTAAAGCCGAGCTCCGTGAAAGGCACCCCGCTGTTGGCGACAAAGCGCTCCAGGG
>JACQAW010000267.1 GCA_016194725.1 Deltaproteobacteria bacterium | reverse complement strand
GGGGCAGCAAGCCAAGCGCACCCAGACGTCCTTCATTTTGCTTCACGATCATGGGATCGAAAAGCATCGGCTGGCTGATGATTCCAGCCACCATTGTCAGCGCCGCACCTGCCTCGAAGTCGAAAGGTGCCCGAAGCACGCGCCAGACCACCAGAATCAAACCAGCGGTCGTTACTCCCGGCAGCAGCACTCGCACGATGTGCTCGAGCACGAGCTCTGGTGTCAACGGTACGGATCGGGTTCCCATGAACATCCTGCCTAAAGCCGTATGTTCCGAGTAGGGGGCGAGCAGGGCACCCAAGCCGAAATAAACGACGACAACCGCCACCCCAAGCGCAATGACGACGGACCAACGCCTGGCGCCCAGCTTTTGGATCCATGCCGGTGAAAACACGATCCAAAAGGCAACTCCCGGATAAAACTGCACTCCTGTCTGGCGCCCGCAGATGGAGACAATCATCGCGACGGCAACCAGAGGCAGGTTACCCCCGACAAGTCCGACCAATGCCCATCCCAATCCGGCGATATAAAGCAGGTCGCCAGCCATACCCGGCACGATCGCATAATAGCGAAAGACGTAGGGATTCAATACAAACAGCGCCATGCAAAGACAATATGAAACCTGAGAAAGGCGCAGTCGCGAAAAGAGGCGATGCGCGGCTGCGAGGCTCAAAGCAATGAGAACCAGAAAGATGCCGCGGTAGCAGTAATGCAACGGGATCTGGATAAGTTTGCTGACTGATCCGATGGCATAATGAATCAGGAAGCGGTGCATAAGATGACTGAAGATTTTTTCGTCCGGGAAGTGGGGCGCCGCAGCCGCGATTTTTTCGTAGGAATAGATATCGACGGCCTGCAAATATTCGAGGCCGGCCCGCCAATGCATCCACTTGTTGGTCAGAGCGAGAAATACGATCAGCATCAGCAAAAACGCGAGGTTTTTATGTCGGGATTCCGCGGCCATCAATCGTCGTCCTTCCTACAAAGACCTTGCCTTAAATCCATGGAACACGGTACTTCATATCCTCGATGAATCTCAAGAATAAGAAAATTCTCGTGACGGGCGCCGACGGGTTCATTGGCTCGCATCTGACCGAAGAGCTGGTACGCCGGGGTTTCGACGTGCGCGCCTTTGTTTACTATAACTCGTTCAACTCGTGGGGCTGGCTGGACGAAAGCGAACCCGAGATCAAAAAGTCGCTGGATATCTTCGCGGGCGATATTCGAGACCCCCACGGGGTGAAAGCCGCCATGAAGGGCCGAGATGTCGTGCTGCATCTGGCGGCGCTTATCGCGATTCCCTATTCCTACCATTCGCCCGATGCTTATGTGGACACCAACGTCAAAGGTACGCTGAACGTGCTGCAAGCAGCCCGCGAACTGGGGGTCACGCGCGTGATTCACACCTCGACCAGCGAAGTCTACGGCACCGCGCGGTTCGTCCCCATAACAGAGCTGCATCCCCTGCACGGCCAATCCCCTTATTCAGCGACTAAAATCGCAGCCGATCAGCTTGCCCTCTCCTTTTACTATTCGTTCGAAACCCCCGTGGCCATCGTGCGCCCCTTCAATACTTACGGGCCGCGTCAGTCGGCGCGCGCGATCATTCCCACGATCGTCACCCAGATTGCGAATGGCAGCCGGAAAATCAAATTGGGTGCTCTCACACCCACGCGTGACTTCAGCCATATCGAGGACACCGTACGCGGCTTTATTGCCGCCGCCGAATCCGAGCAGGTCCTGGGCGAGATCTTGAACCTGGGCAGCGGTTTCGAAATCTCGATCGGCGATACGGTACGGCTGATCGCGGAGATCATGGGCGAAAAGATCGAGATCGAAACCGATGACCAGCGCCTGCGCCCCTCAAAGAGCGAGGTCGATAGGCTATGGGCCGACAACTCCAAAGCCAGAAAGCTTTTGAATTGGCAGCCGCAATTTGAAAGCCTTGAAGGGCTCAGGCGCGGAATAGCCACGACGGTGGACTGGTTCCGGAAGCCCGGAAATCTCGTGCGTTACAAGGCCGATATCTACAACAAATGAAACTTTTTCTGTCGAGCTTCGGCACGACGCTTCTCTGCCTGTTCGCATTGAATTTTTCCATTGATCCGTTCGGTCTGCGGCACGTGCCCATCGATGCTGTCGTGGGCGGCAACGCCGGCAGCTGCGCCATCGATACGGCCTTCCTGCCCGAAGGAATGCAGATCGCGTTCAAAAGCTGGCTGATCTCGACGCGGCAAGCCCGGAATGTCGTCGTGGGCAGCAGCCGGGTTTTCAAGGTGGATCGCAAGGCTTTCGGTTCCGACAGCTTCGTGAATTTGGGCCTGGGCGGCCTTGCGCTGAACTCTTACCTGGGACTTGCGCGGCATCTGGAGAGTTATCCCAGCGTGAAATTCGTTTTACTGGGCGTGGAATTCTATGCCTTCGGCAACCAGACGGGGCTGGTGAAGTTCATGGACCGCGCGTTAAAGCTGTCGGCCCGTGTGGGACTTCGGCCCCTTGTCGCGAAGCTCATCACCAGTTTCTATGCTCTCAAAGGTTCGCAGTATTTTGAAACCGAACTGGCGCGGGACTGGCATATTCTGACCGAGTATCTCTCTCTGCCCGCAACGCAACGCTCCTTTCAAATCCTGCTCTCAAGTGGTGCGAGCCTTAACGAAAGACATGCGATTGCCCTGCCGGAAAAATCGCCGGTGCCGGGGCGCTGTGCGCTTTCGCCAACGCCCGAACTCAGCCGCAGGCGTTATTGGAATGTGGTCGATGGCAGCGTGTATCTGCTCGACGATCTGAAAGGACAGACCTCCAAACCTGATTTGTCCGAGTACGATCCGAAATATTTCAATGGTGCCGTTACCAACAGCCATTGGGCACTGTTGGTTGATATGACCGAGGTTTCGGAAAGCAAACTCCTGATTCTGGATCACTTTCTGGCGCAGCTCACCGCACGTGGCGTGCGAGTACTGGGCTTTACCGCGCCATTTCCCGACAAGGTGCAAAGCATTACCGAAAAGCTGGGCTACGGGCCGCTCAAAGCGAAGTTTGAAGCAAGCGCTGCTGAGATCTTTGCGCGTCATGGCCAGGAATTTCTTCCGCCCCGGCCCTCGACCCGGTTCGGCTGCAATGATCTGACCGACTATGACGACATCTGGCACCCAGGCCGGGAATGCACTGCCCGCGCCCTGGCGGATCTCAGGGCGCGCGCGAAGTCGTTCGGTGCCCCTGCTGAGGCGATGCACTAGTCATGCTTTTCAACTCCTTTAACTTTTTGCTGATCTTTCTTCCGATCGTGCTCGTTGTCGGGCTCTGGCTCAAAGGCCAGCGTCTATTGGGCTGGATTACGGGTACGAGCTTTGTCTTTTACGCTTTCGCCGGGCATGTCTGGTTTCTCGTTCCGATGCTATTTACGACCGTGCTCGATTTTTTCGTCGCCCAGCGAATGCAGGCGGCCCGGGGCCGCAGCCGCAGGCATTGGCTCTATCTTTCGCTCGCGGGAAACCTGGGTTTGCTGATGTACTTCAAGTACTCGCGCCTGTTTTGGCCTTCGGTAAACGTAATCCTGCCCGCGGGCATTTCGTTTTATACCTTTCAAACCCTTTCCTACATCATCGACGTGTATCGCAGCGAATGCGAAGCCGAGCGCGGTTTTCTCAGATTCGCGGGCTTCGTTTCATTTTTTCCCCATCTCGTGGCCGGCCCTTTGACCCGCCACAATCAGCTCATCCCAGCACTGGCTGGCATTTGATCGCATCGGCAACCTGATCGATCCGATGCTCCTCGATATCTCGAGTCTGGGGCTGCTTTCGAGCTGGGCGGCCCTGCTGGCCTATGCTCTACAGATCTATTTTGATTTCAGCGGCTACTCGGACATGGCAATCGGCCTGGGACGCCTGTTCGGAATCGAGCTGCCTTTGAACTTTCGCAACCCGTACCGCGCGGTGAACCCCAGCGATTTTTGGACGCGCTGGCACATCACGCTCAGCCGGTGGCTGCGCGACTACCTGTACATCACTCTGGGCGGGAACCGCTGCTCCGAGGCCCGTCGCAGTTTCAATCTGATGGCCACGATGGTTTTGGGTGGCCTATGGCACGGCGCAAGCTGGACCTTTGCCGCCTGGGGTTTTTATCACGGTGCATTACTCATCGCCTACCACCACTCGAGCAGGCGCTGGGACCGAATGCCGGTTGCAGTGCAAGTCGGCCTGAATTTCATTCTCGTCTGCCTGGGCTGGGTGTTCTTCAGAGCGCAGACCTTCCATGATGCCGCGACCTGGTTCGGCAGGCTTTTTGGCCTGTACGGCCTTGGCCTTGAGCTGCTTTCCCGGCCCCATTTTGAGCTGCTCGTCCTGGTCACGCTGGGTCTGATTTTCATTCGCCTCGTTTCAGAGGCCTACCAGAAGCCGGAGTTCGACCTCGAGGGTCTAAGCGCCCCAATCGCGGTTGCCTTGGGAATATCGGCGGGCGGAGCCATACTTTTGATGAATTTTTCGTCGAAATTCCTCTATTTTCAATTCTGAGCGTGTGCTAATTTCCCCGGCATGTTCAATGGTAAATCCATCCTTATTACCGGTGGCACCGGCTCATTCGGCAAGCTCTACGTCCGCACCCTGCTGGAGCGTTTTGACTGCAAGCGAATCATCATCTACTCGCGCGACGAGCTGAAACAGTACGAGATGCAGCAGGTCTATGACACCGAAGAGATGCGCTACTTCATCGGGGACGTGCGCGACTCCGAACGCCTGACGCAGGCCATGCGTGGGGTGGACTACGTCATCCACGCGGCCGCCCTCAAACAGGTGCCGGCCGCCGAGTACAACCCCACCGAATGCATCAAGACCAATGTGCATGGCGCGGAAAACGTCATCAAGGCGGCAATCGCCAATGGCGTTGAGAAAGTCATGGCGCTCTCCACCGACAAGGCTGCCAAGCCCATCAATCTTTACGGCGCGACCAAGCTGGTGTCTGACAAGCTTTTCGTCGCCGCCAATAACATCGTCGGCGGCCACAAGACCCGCTTCGCGGTCACGCGCTACGGCAACGTCGTAGGTTCGCGCGGCTCCGTCGTCCCATTTTTCAGCCGGCTCATCAAACAGGGCGTCAAAGAGCTTCCCATCACATTATAAAAAGTGACCGTGGAGTTCCTCTGGAAGAAAAGGGCTGAAACTGCCCTGTTCCAGTTGGCTGTCAGTTTTATCGTGCCGCTGGAGTTCAC
>JACQAW010000266.1 GCA_016194725.1 Deltaproteobacteria bacterium | reverse complement strand
GACGGTGGGCGTGGACGAGGTGGGCCGGGGCTGTTTGGCCGGCCCGGTAGTTACGGCTGCAGTCGTATTCCCCGATGTCATCCTTTCTTCGGCGGATCCGGATGGGTGGTGGCTCGGTGTGAATGATTCCAAGCTGGTGGCACCGGCCAAGCGCGAGCAGCTGGCCGCGAAAATTTTGGAAGCCTGCGCGGTGCAAATCGCGTGGTGCTACCCCACTGAAATTGACCGTTGGAACATTCTTCATGCTTCATTGATCGCGATGCGACGCGCGCTCGGACCGTTTTCGGGGCTGGCGCAGGCCGTGCTGGTGGACGGAAATTTGAATCCGTTCGAGCCGCGGTTTCGGTGCGCGCCGGGGCTCGCTGACAGGCTGGGGTTTACTCACGTCGAGCTTTTGGTAAAAGGCGATAGCCGCTCGCTGTCGATTGCCGCCGCCAGCATTGTTGCCAAGGTTTATCGCGACCGCTGGATGGGTGAGCTGGACCTGATTCTTCCCGGCTACTCTTTTGGCGTGCACAAAGGCTATTCCACGCCGCTGCACTATGAGGCTATTCGAAGGCTTGGGCCATGCCCGATTCATCGGCTGAGCTTTGCGCCTTTCAAAGATTCCGCGGCCGGGGTCTGAAGTTTGCAATTCAGCCCGGGATGGAAAAGAAACCTGACCTGAAGCCGGGCCCCAGCACACGCGAGCGCGGCCTGGCTGCCGAGCTTCTGGTGCGTCGGCATTTGGTCGCGGGCGGATTTGCTTTCATTGAAAGCAACTTTTACTGGAAGGGCGGTGAGCTCGACCTCATTTTTCTGGATCAGGCCGGAGTGCTGGTTTTTGTCGAGGTCAGATCGGCAGCAGATGATTCGGCCTGGCTGCGTTACACGGTCTCTGGGGCCAAGCAGCGGCGGCTGATCAATACGGCACTGAGATATCGGATGATTCGCGATTTTGCGCGCAGGCTCCCGTATCGGTTTGATATGGCGTGGGTCGAGGGCACTCGGGTTGAGCATTGGAAAAACGTGCTCATGACCTGACCGCGCAATTGCAATTGACAATACAGCCGGCGGCCCTTCAGAGTAATGAGGCATGGCCATTAGGAAGCTCTTCACCTTCGCCTCGATTTTTGTGCTGAGCCTGGCGCTTTCCGCGAATGCGTTCGCGATCGATAAACGGCTCAAGCTCATGTTCAAGACGGCGGGCTACGGCGCGGCGGGCGGGCTTGTCATTGGGGCCGGCACCATGGCCATGGGAATGGGCGGTTTTCGCAACGTGCTCATGGGTACGAGCGCCGGCCTTTATGCCGGAATTGCCCTGGCCGCGTATATTATCGCGACGCCCAACGAGGACGAGTCGGCAGGCGCGCACCGCCAGGGGCCGCGGAATCCCTATCAGCCGCGCAAGCCCGTGGGGCCCGATGACTACGATGAAGACGACGACGGGCTCGAGCAGCATCTGCCGCCAAAGCAGCCGGATTCAAGCCTGTCGCCGAGGTTGGATGATGGGCGCCGCCCTGCCGAAGTTGCGGTCTGGGCGCCCATCGTATCGCTCGAGTTCTAGGTTCGGATCCGAATCAGTTGTCAAAGCTCTTGAGGGCCCGCTCGGTGTTGTCCCAGAACTCAAATGAGCCTTTGTCGTCGAACGCCGAGATGATCTTCTTGAACTCCGACTTCACGTTCGTGTAGCGGGGCTTGGTGGCCGCCCGCGAGTTGAAGTCGCGCAGGGCCTGTACAAAGGCGCTGATGCCGCTCGAGCCCACGAACTGCAGCGCGCCCAGATCGAATATGATCCGGCTTTTGGCGCTGGTTCTTTCGATTCTCATCAAACTTTCACGGAACGTGTCAGTCGTTTCGAAGTCCAGATGCCCTTCGAGCGTGACGATAACCACGTCTCCGGCCCCCTCCTTGCGAATACTCGTTTTCATTGCCATGGATTCCTCCTGCTCAGTATTATAGGGTGCAGCCTCATATGAAGAAATCGGCAAATAATGTAGGCACTCTTTACCTGGTAGCGACGCCCATAGGCAATCTCGAGGACATGACGTTTCGGGCCGTGCGTCTGCTCAAGGAAGCGGATGCGGTATTTTGCGAAGACACCCGGCGCACCCTCATTTTGCTGAATCACTTCAAGATCGAACGCCAGAGCGGCATAGACAGCTTTCACGACCATTCGCCACGCAACGTGGTTCACAAGATCAAGACGCTTCTCGAGGCCGGGAAAAACGTGGTTTACGTCACCGATGGCGGAATGCCCGTGGTCAGCGATCCTGGCTTCGTGTTGGTGCGCGCGGCCACTGAGTGCGGGGCGCCAGTGAACGTGGTGCCCGGGCCCTCGGCGGCCGTGATGGTCTTCGCGGCCAGCGGGCTGCCGAGCCCGAAATATTTTTTCCACGGCTTTTTTCCGAGGACTCGCGGTGAAGTGGAACGCACCATGGAAGTCGTGAAACAGAATCCCGTCGTGCACATCTTTTACGAGGCGCCCGGACGCATCGAAAGCAGCCTCGAGATCTTGAATCGAAATATTCCGAAATCGGCTACAGTACTGGGTCGCGAGCTGACCAAGATTCACGAGGAATATCTGCGCGGCGAGGCCGCCGAAATTTTCAGTGAAATTGAAACGCGCGGAAAAATCAAAGGCGAGTGCGTTATCGCGGTGCTCGGGGGCGAGCCCGAGCCCGCCACCGTGCCGATTGTGGCCACCGACGAAGAATCTTTTGCCGAGCAAAAAACCGTAGAACTCACGCCAGAGCAGCAGGCCGAAATCTCTTCTTTAATCAAATCAGGCATTTCGTCAAAAGACGCGGCGAAAGAACTCTCGAAAAAGTTCAAAGTATCGCGCCGGGTCATCTATGAATTTATTATCCGCCGCTTGACTTGAGAACAGCATCCCGTAACCTAGGTGGAGTGGTTGTGGAGCTAAATCCATGGATGGATTTATGGAAAAGGATTTTCATAAAAGTTCCGCTAGGCCGACTTCACAGGAACAGGATGTCCTGGGAGTCGGCCACTTTTCGCCACTTTTAATGGGCACGCCCATTGAGCGCCGCCGCTCATGTACCAAGGAAGGGTAATGGGGAAGCGATCCACACGTAGCGAAAACGCTGAAGCCGACGCCCGCGAGGCCATGGAGTCTCTTGAAGCCATTGGCGGCTCGCAGCTCGAAGACGCCCTGAAAAAGATCAGGATCCTCGAAAAAGAAATTGCCGGCACGATCGCCCTCACACAGTCCAAGGTCTATCAGCTCGAATGCCTGGCCAACTTCAGCGCTATCCTGAACTCCACCCTCGACACGTCCACCGTGCGCGAAAAAGCCATGGAAGCGACCTGCAAGCTTTTGACCTGCGAAACCGGCTCGCTGCTGCTGGCCGACGCCGCCAAGCGCGAGCTTTATTGGGAAACCGCCCTGGGACCAAGCGGGGCCGAACTCAAAACTTTTCGCCTGCCCATCGACGAGACCAGCATCGCCGGACACGTGGCCCTGACGGGCCGGCCCATGTTGATCAATGACGTATCGAAAAACCCGTTTCACTTCAAGAAAGCCGACGAGAAGACGAGCTTCACGACCAAGAACATGGTTTGCGTGCCGGTCATCGCCAAGGGCAACGTCATTGGTGTGCTGCAGGCGATCAACAAGGTGAGTGGCGACTTTGAATCTGAAGACGTCGGCTTGCTCGAAACCCTTTCCTATCAGGTCGCAATCGCGATTGAAAACGCGATGCTCTACACGAAACTTAAAGACACCTTTCTGCAGACGGCTTCGGCCATGGCCGGCGCCATCGAAGCCAAAGATCGTTACACCGGTGGGCACACCAAGCGGGTGCTGCATTACTCGATGGCGATTGCCGATTACGTGAACCTGTCGGTTACCGAACGCGAAAATTTGCGGCTTGCCGCAATTTTGCATGACATCGGAAAAATCGGTATCGACGACAAGGTTCTGAAAAAGCAGTACGCTTTGAATGACGACGAGTACGAAATCATGAAAAAGCACCCCGCTATCGGCCACGAAATTCTTTCGCAGGTCGACGGGCTGAAGGACATCGTAGATGCGATGCGCTATCATCATGAGCGTCCGGACGGTAAGGGTTATCCCTATGGCCTGTCGGGCGACCAGATTCCCAAAATCGCCAGCATCATCAGCGTGGCCGACACCTACGATGCCATGGTCAGTACCCGGCCTTACCGCAAGGGCCTCGATCCGCAGATCGCTTTTGGCGAAATCGTCAAATACCGGGGTTCCCAGTTCGACGCCGAAATTGTCGATGCCTTCGTGAAGGCTTTTG
>JACQAW010000265.1 GCA_016194725.1 Deltaproteobacteria bacterium | reverse complement strand
TGGACCACAAGATCGGCTTTCTCATCAACTCCCGCATCATTCGCAAGGCCTTGCGCCTGGAGCTGCATTATTTCGAGAACGCCGAGTTCTACGACAAAATGCAAAATGCGCGCAGGCAATCGGAGTACCGCGCCATGGCCATCGTGACCTCGATTTTTCAGCTCGTCCAAAGCATCATTACACTGGTCTCGTTTCTGGCGCTGCTCGTTACGTTCAGCCCCTGGGTGGCGCTGCTGCTCTTTGGCGCCTCGCTGCCCGCCTTCGTGGCCCAGAACCGCTACAGCGAGCTGAACTTTCGGCTGCAAAGCTGGAAAGCACCCGAAACCCGGCGCATGGGCTATTACGAGCATCTGCTGACCGTCGATACCAGCGCAAAAGAGATACAGACGTTCGGGCTGGGCGAGCCGCTGCTGGCCCGTTACGGTGAGATTTTCTGGAAAGTGTTTCGCGAAGACACGCGGCTGGCCTGGCGCCGTTCGTGGTCCTCGCTGGGCTGGGGACTGCTGGGCACGCTGAGCTATTACGCCTGCTATGCGTGGGTGGTATTTCGCACTCTGGGCGCGGTAATCGGACTGGGCAGCATGACGTTGTATCTCGCCATATTTCGCCAAAGCCAGGGCACCTTCACGGGGCTATTCGACAGCCTGGCCCGGCTTTATGAAAACAGCCTTTTCATGGAAAATCTTTTCAACTTTCTGGACCTGCCCGAGGTTGAAAATCGTGGGCATGGGGGCACGCTTGCCCCACTTGACCCGTCACGGGGAATCGAGGTGCGTGGAGTTTCGTTCCGCTACGCAGGCCGAACCGAATGGGCGCTTCGTGACGTGTCGCTCACGATCCGGCCCGGCGAAAAAGTGGCGCTGGTCGGCGCCAATGGCTCGGGAAAAACCACTCTCATCAAGTTACTCACGCGTCTGTACGAACCCACCGAGGGAGAAATTTTATTTCAGGGCCGCAATCTCAAGGACTGGCCCCTCGAAGAGCTGCGCCGCAAGATTGGCGTGATTTTCCAGGACTTCGTCAAATACCAGCTCACGGTTCGCGAAAATGTGGGCTTCGGCTCAGTGGACAACGTGGCCGATCAGGCGCGGCTGAATCGGGCCTCATCGCTGGGTGGCTTGGATGCCCTGATCTCGGAACTAAATGAGGGCTGGGATACGACTCTGGGTGGCTGGTTCCAAAAGGGCCGCGAGCTTTCGGGCGGGCAGTGGCAGAAAATCGCGCTCAGCCGCGCGTTCATGCGCGAAGGCGAAGTTATCGTGCTGGACGAGCCGACGTCAGCCCTCGATGCCGAAAAGGAATACGAGATTTTTCGCCGCTTCAAAGAGCTGACCGAGGGCAAGATCGCGTTTTTGATTTCGCACCGGTTCAGCACCGTGCGCATGGCCGATCGCATTGTCGTATTGAGCGAGGGACGCATCGAGGAACAGGGCTCGCACTCCGAGCTTGTCGCGCATTCCGGTTCTTACTCGCGGCTTTTTGAGATGCAGGCCGAGGGCTATCGCTAATTTTTTTCCTGAAACAAAGCCCAGACCTTCTCCACCATGGCGATATCGAACGCCGCATGGGCGGGGTCGTCACCGGTCTCTTTCAGCAGACGTGCCACCGCTTCCCGTGGCGTAACCCTGGCCTGGTCCAGCTCGGGTGCAGTCATTTCGTCGATGCGATCGGCGAGCGCGAGCAGCTGGGCCTCAATACAGATTTCGATTCCGCGCAGCTTGCCGGGGTATCCCTGGCCGTCAAAGCGTTCATGATGCTGAAAGATGATCGCCTCTACCAGGTCAGACAGCACCAGCTTTCGCTTGCGAATGATTTCCAGCGCGGTCGCCGGGTGCGGTATCAAATCCTCGTGCGCCACGTGGGCCATACCGATGTCGTGCAGCAGCCCGGCCAGCGCGATATCGTCCACGTTGCCCACGCCCAGGGCCAGGGCAAAAAGGGCGGCATACGTGGAAACGTTGGCGGCATGCGAGTAGGTATCGCTGTTGGTGTCGTTGACGGTCAGGATTTTTTCGTAAAGATTGCCGCTTTGCGTATTCGTAATATAGGTGCGCACCACGTTCTGGCAGTCCGAAACAATGCGTTTGGCGTCGTCCTCCGAGGTTTCGTCGCTGGTAAACAGCTCGCCCACCAGCCCGCGTACCGCTCGCTCGAGCCGCTCCGTGCGCTCGGTCAGGCTTAGCGTGGCGTCGCCTTGAATGGCCTGGAGGCGCGACGCCGTGTACTCGTAAAATCGTTCGAGCTGCCCGGCTGAAACATACAACGAGCCCACGTCGTGCTGGCGCAGGCGATCGGCTCGCTCCTGCTCGAGCACGTCGCCGGCCGCGCTGAACTTGATATGCTTTTTATTGAGCGGCAGAAATACATAGGTGTCAAAGTCGAGCTGCGTGTCGGGCCCGATGTCGATAAGCTTGACCGGGCGAAAAACCAGACCCTCGTGATTCTGGCTCGCAATCGCCTGCGCGATGGCATGGCTCAGAGTTTTAAAATCCAGGGGCAGCAGATACACGTCATTGAATCCGGCGGCCAGAAGCCCTGCCCGATCACAGCCCAGCTTGGACTGTCCCACGAAAAACAGGAAAGCCGACGGGTGGTTTTCGCGAAGCAGCGTGGCGAATTCGATTACCGATTCCGATGCGGGCCGCTGGCCGCAGAAAATCATCAGCGGGGGCTCTTCGAGCGGCTTGCGCAGCAGTTCGAGGTCATACACGCATTCCACGATGCGAAGCCGCTTGCGAAAACCCGTCAGTGCCTTCGAGTAGAACGACTCATCCAGCCCAACGGAAAGAACCGGAATGAGCGGCTCGCCACCGTCAGCCATCACTTATTGAAACCGATCGGCTCTTGCTGCCGTCCAGGCTCTGCCATAGGCGGGCGGCATCTCTTTTCCGCTCAGCAGCGCTCCGGGCTCGATGAATGGATAAATTTCGCTGTAATTCCTGGTTTCAGTGGCGCTGATTCTGCGCATGATGTGCCACGCACGCAGGTCTCGCGGGCCGTGCAGCCCGGCGGCGCCCAGCACTTCGAAAAAACTTTTTACCGTCTCGCGGTGGAATCTCATCACCCTTTGCGATTTGTCGCCAATGTGCAGGCCTTTGACCAGTTCGGGGTCCTGAGTTGCCACGCCCGTGGGACAGGCGTTGGAGTTGCAGCGCAGCGCCTGAATGCAGCCCAGGGCAAACAGCATGGCGCGGGCCGCATTGCACATGTCGGCTCCCAGCGCCACTTTGGTGGCCATCTGAAACCCCGTGTTCACCTTGCCGGCCGCGATAATGCGAATGTGTCCCCGGACGTTAGCGCCTACCAGGGCGTTGTGCACGAAAGACAATCCGTCATTGAGCGGCGTGCCCACCGAATCGGAAAACTCCAGAGGCGCCGCTCCGGTGCCGCCTTCGCCGCCGTCGACCGTGATGAAATCGGGATAGATGCCCGTTTCGAGCATGGCCTTCACGATCGCCAGAAACTCGCGGCGCTTGCCCACGCAAAGCTTGAATCCCGTGGGCTTGCCACCCGACGCCGTACGCAGGCTGGCCACGAACTGCAGCAGACCGATAGGAGTCGAAAAAGTCGCGTGCGCAGGCGGCGACACCACGTCTTCGCCCATCACCACGCCGCGAATGTCAGCGATTTCGCGCGTGAGTTTTTTCGCGGGCAGAATTCCGCCGTGGCCGGGCTTGGCCCCTTGCGACAGCTTGATCTCGATCATCCTTACAGATTGAAGCGTGGCGCGCCTGGTGAATTCCTCGAGGCTGAACTGCCCCTTGCGGTCACGGGCGCCGAAATAACCCGTGCCGATCTGCCAGAAGATGTCGCCGCCTGGTTCCAGATGATAGGGGCTCAGGCCGCCCTCGCCCGTGTTGTGCGCGAAGTTGCCAAGCTTCGCGCCCCGGTTGAGCGCCAGGATGGCATTCTTGCTCAGCGATCCGTAGCTCATTGCCGACACGTTGAAAATAGACGCGCTATAAGGCTTCGTGCACCCGGGCCCACCCACCACCACCCGGCTTTGCGCCAGATCACCATGCACGGGCGCCAGCGAATGGTTGATCCACTCGTAGCCGGCGGCATAAACATCGCGCTGGGTTCCGAAGGGCAAGGTATCCAGGTCACCTTTGGCGCGCTGATAAACCACCGAGCGGTCTTCGCGGCTGAAAGGCTTTCCGTCCGAGTTGGACTCCACGAAATACTGGTTGATCTCAGGGCGAATCATTTCCAAAAGATAACGGCCGTGGCCCAGCAGCGGAAAATTGCGGCGAATCGCATGCCGGGTTTGAGTCATGTCGTAAAGGCCGGTAGCAACCAGAGGGCCGAGAACTAGATAGAGCAAGAGAGCCGGATGCCAGAAATATCCGGCGACGGCTACGCAAACAACCATTGCTAGGGCGATGACGCAGAATTTGGTTCTCATGGAGATCTTCGCTAAATTCTCTCATGATCCATCAAGCAGGGCAATTGCTTACGGGCGGTTCACACGTAAACGAAAGTCAGGCCGGCATCGACATCCGGGTGCAGGCTCGCGTGCACCGGGCAGTGCTCGGCCACGCGCTCGAGCTTTTTGCGATAATCGGCCGGAATCGTCGCCGGTAAGGTGATCTTCATGCGCAGCGATCGAATCCGGCGCGGCTGTGGATTCATCTCTTTTTCCAGCTCGGCCCTGGCGCCCGCCATCGAAACCCCGTCGCGTTCAGCGACAATGGCCATCGTGGTCATCACGCAGCTGCCAAGAGCCGCGCCCACCAAATCAGTCGGTGAGAACTTCTCGCCCTTGCCTTGGTTGTCCAAAGGCGCGTCAGTTGCGATCTCGGAATGGGAGGGCTCGTGAATCAGATTGCAGTGCAGCTTGCCTTCGTAAACAACCGACATTTTTACCATGGGGGCACTATACCGCATTTTCCAGGCGGGGCCAAACCAAAGCGCTCCTCCCAAGGCCATACAGAATTCCCCCAAAATCCCGAAAAGAACCCATGACTCCGAGGCGCCCAGCCCGCAAGAAAACACCAGGCAATTTCACGCGCCAAGCCCTGGCCGCCCTGGCAGCCTGCGCAGCACTCCTTGCGCCCCCAGCCCAAGCCAACCAACCCTGCGAAGACCTGGCCGCCGACAAAGAAGCGCTCACCGGCGCGCTTCCCAAAGACCCCGAAGGCCGCGCGGCCTTCGCCAATTACCTCGAGGGCCGGTACGGCGTGGACCCCAGAGAGGTTCAATGGGGCAAAGATTACCCATTCGTCATTCGCGGCGGCGGTGAGCGAACCTACGAACCCAAAGCCGATTTCGACCACGCCGAAGCCGACCCCAACAAGTACGACGTGATCATCGTAGGCTCCGGGCCCGCCGGCCTGACCGCGGCAACCTACCTGAGCGAAGCCGGAAAACGCGTGCTCATTCTGGAACGCGACAAAACCCTGGGCGGGCTTGGCCAGGGCGGCGAGCGCAAAGGCGTGCACTACGGCCGAGGCGCGGCTTATTTCAGCGAGATCGAAGGGCTGACCTACAAAATCTACAGGCACCTGGGCCTGGGCAAGTACAAAAAAGAATTCCCTATCCCAGAGCCCATCGACAGCTTTTACTGGAACGGAAAATACTACGAAGGTCTTTGGGAAAATCCCAAGGCCATGGAAGAGCTGCCCGCGAGCTTCGAGCTTTTTAAATTCTATCTCAGACATTTCAATGCCGAAGGCAAAGTGGCGTCGCAGCCCATGGAGCTCGATCCCGAAACGCGGGCACTCGACCAGCTGTCGATGGCGCAATGGGTGCGCACCTACCCCGGCGAAATGGCCAAGCTTGCCGAAACCGATGCCGAAGCCCGCAGAGTTTACGACCGCTTTCTGAAAGACGACAAGTTAAGCCGCGAAGATCCCATGAGGGACGTTATCGGGCTGCTCGATCTTTACGGCCGCTCGGCACTGGGCGACCACGCCGCCCGCGTCTCGGCCGCCGCTTTCGCGAATTTTTACGCCGCCGAGCTCGAGACCCGCTACACCGGAAATCTCGGAGCAGGAAATGTGACGCAAATCATCGAGGGCCGCCTGGCCCGCCATGAAAAACTGCTCACCATCAAAACCGAAGCGCCGGCCGCACGGCTGGCCAACACCCCCGAAGGCGTCGACGTTTACTACGTCAAAGACGGCAAAACTTATAAAGCACGCGCCGGAAACGCCATCTTTGCGGCATCACTCAACGTAGGCGCGCACATCATTCAGGACTTCGAGCAGCAGGCCCCCGAGCAGTTCAAGGCCGTGGAGTCGCTCAAGCATCGCCACTACCTGGTCATCAACATGCACGTCAAAGGGCAGCCCTGGAAGCGCACGTACGATTTATGGGTACGCGACGACGGCACCTACTCCCAGGCCGACCCCACCGACATCATCGATGGAAGGTGGACTGATTTTGAAGGCACCAAAAACCCGCGCACCGGCGACGACCGCGGCGTCATCACGATTTATCTGCCGCTGCCCGAGTCTGCCACCCATGAGCAGCTCACCGACGCGCACACTATCGAGCTCGCCGAGCGCGCCGTCAAAAAAGCGCAGGAGCTTCTCAATCCATTGGCGCAAAAGTATGACGACGGAAAAACGGTCACTCCGGTCCTGACCGAGGTGAATCGCTGGCTGTACTCCATTCATCTGGTCGAGCCCGGACATTTTACCAAAGCGCTGGAATTGAAAAAGCCAGTGGGCAACATCAACTTCGCCGACAACAACCTGGGCGTGCCATCCGTCGAGGAAGCGATTTATCGCGGCTATGAAGCAGCGCAGGCCACCTTGAAGGCC